>DAIRGS010000018.1:27712-38633 GCA_036794395.1 Tepidisphaeraceae bacterium
TCCGCACGGTTTGGCGGGCAGTTCACACGACGATCGGTGATCTCCGTTCGACAAACTGCGGGTCAAAATTAAGCTGCTAGGCAAATCCGCGCCGGGTTAACGCCATTCCGCGTCTATTCACCCCATCCCACCCGGCCAAATCCCTCTGCCAATGACCACGAATATAGCATGACATCCGATGGCCTTCCGCCGGCAAGCTTGATCATGCTGTTGAGTTGTCCGCGGTGATACGTCGCGTGATCACTGACATGAAGCATGACCGCACCGCGCGTCATCTCAAATGGGTCGCCCTTGCGAGTTCGGAATCGCATTACGGTTTTGAGTGAATCGGCAGTTTGATCCCTCGCGAAAGCCAGCATCTGCTCGTGCTGTTCCGCCCACAGCGCCTTCAGCGACTCGCGTGCAACCGCGTTGGCATCTAAAATTGGCGGGTTCTCCAGGTCATTCAACCGGCTCAGCCAAATTCGTTGAGCATCCATACAGTGCACAAGTAGTTTATGAACCGAGCCCAATGAAATATTCTGCTCGCGAAAATAGCCTTCATCTCCAACGCTCTGCGCCGCCGCCAGCATCTGATCATCTGCATGAACCATGTAACGCCAGAGCAATTCAACCGTAAACGCATCCATCATGTTTCCATCCTCAACTTCAATCAAATAGGCCCAGCCACTTTCACAAATCGTACCAGCCACTAGAATTCAATTCCCGTGAGCATCCTTTCAGAAATCTTTGAACACAATCAATCCTTCATCGACCGCAAGGAATACGAGGAATTCCTCACGGATCAATTCCCCAACAAGCGTCTGGTCGTGCTGACCTGCATGGACACCCGCCTCATCGAGCTCCTCCCCCGCGCCATGGGATTCCGCAACGGCGACGTCAAACTCGTCAAGAACGCCGGGGCCATAGTCTCGCATCCGTTCGGAAGCGTGATGCGCAGCATCCTTCTGGCCATTTACGAACTGAATGCCGACGAAGTCGTGGTGGTTGGGCATTCCGGATGTGGCATGACTGGCCTAAGCTGCGAGCGCATCATCGACAAAGCCCGGGCGCGTGGCGTATCAGAGGACGTCCTGGCCACCCTGCGCCATTCCGGCATCGATCTTCGTCAATGGCTGACCGGATTCGCAAACGTCGAAGACGGTGTCCGCGAAAGCGTCGATGTCGTCCGCAAACATCCATTGCTCCCGCAGGACGTCGCTGTTCATGGCATGCTGATGAACTCCGAAACTGGCCAACTTAAGTTGATTGTTGACGGCTACGCAAAGCTCGCCGCCCTGAGCGGAGCTAAAGCGCAATAGACCTTAACCGCGAATCGCCACTCGACAGCTCACGCCGCGGCGGGTTTAGCCGGTTCGGGCTTAGGAACAGGGTCGGCCGATTGGATTTCCGGCGTCCCAGACGGAACCATTTTCAACCTCGGTTCGTTCTCGATCGTTTCCAGCAGTTTGCGCGTGATCTGGTCGTCGATGTCGGCTGCCTTCTGGTTGTCGACCGGATAGCGGATGACGTACTCCAGCCCCGCGTCGACCAGGCGCAACCGGCCCTCAAGTTTCGGTGGCAATATGCCGACGTGCAGCGTCGGGCTGAGCGAAGCGTATTGCCGCTCGATGTCTTCCTTGTATTTTTCATATACGGCATCGACCGCCCCCATCAGCCGCTCCTCGGCCAGATGGTGATCAGTGTCAGGGGCCAGCGTGAGGGCCACCTCGTGCCAGGTATAATTGACGCCGGGGAATTGTTTGTAAAACGCGCTCGGCTGAAACAGCACCGAGTTGGAAAAGACAACCACGCGCCCCGTGGGCCGCAAGTCTCGCGCGTTGCCCTTCAGTTCCATCAGGTACAGGCGGAACAGTCCAATATCGACAACGTCGCCGGTCACGTTCGCGATCGTCACTCGATCACCCACGCGTACGCCATATCGCCCAATGAAAAAGAAATGGGCAACACCGGAAAGAATGACCGTCTGGAGTGAGACAGCAATGCCCGCCGTGATCAATCCGGCGAAGGTCGCCAGCGAACCGAACTCGGCCACAATGCTTGCGACGAGAATGACCACGATGACCGATCCGACTACGATCCTCCGGATCAGAAAAAATTGCCGCCGTCGCCGCGCGTCGGTCACATATCGAAGGGCAAGTTTGCCCCAAATTTTCGAAATCCCGAGCATCAAAAAGATGAGCCCGGCCACGACCGCGGCACGAATGCCCAACGCCCGCAGCAATCGCCAGTACGCCTTGCGCAGCGACGCGCGCCAGTCAGTCAGCGACCGCTCCGTGGATTCCAGAAGCACCGATTGATTGCTCAGCGGCACGGCAACCTCAATCAACTGCTTGAATCGCGCCGAAAGAGCATCAATCTGCGCCCGCTGTGCATCCAGCTTGGCCGGATCGTTGGTGTCCGATGACTGCGATAGTGTTTCGCCCTGACGCACAGCCGCCTGTAATTCCGCGCGAATTGGCGCGCGCAGCTTTTCATTCCAATCGATCAGTACGCTCGTCTGGGCCGTGAGATTGGACAGATCCGACATCCGATAGGTGAGATTGAACAGTTCCCCGATCAGCCCCAGGATTCCCGCCTCGTTTTCGCGAAACTCTTGCTGCTGGGTCTTGGCTGCATCCGCTGCCGCCACTGTTTTCTCCGTCGCCACCTCATCGGAATTCGGATGCGCGTCTGGCACCGTCTTTTCCAACTCATCAATTCTCGGAACCAGTCCGGCCGCTCCTCCGCTATCCTGGCTCGCCATAAACCACATGAGCTTTGCCAGGGCTTCCTGGCGCGCTTTGGCAAAGTTCATTTGCGACGTCAACTTGTCCCGTTTGGATTGAAGTCCCGCCAGCGCATCACCTGACGCCCCGGCGATATCCTTATCCACCTGGGCCATCTGCTGATTGAGCTGGTTGACAAGCTGATCCGCGGCCGCGGCTGCGGTTTGGATGGTTTTTGCTCGATCGACTTTCCCCGCCGCCCCTGGCTTAGTCTGGGCCGGCTGAGATGACGCCGGTTTGGCAGTTCCTGCCAGAGCGGCCGCCTGCGCCCGAGCTGCCTGGAATCCGATCTGCAATGCTTGTCGCGACGTCTGATGGACGGTCTCACGAAATACCACATCCTGTGTGCTGATCGGCGCACGATCTAACGAGGTGATGCCGCGCTCCCAATCGATCGTCTGATCCAGGTAGTGAAGGATGTAGTCATTCGGATCAGGGCCGGCGCCAGGTGCCGCACCCAAAACAGCCGCAAGCAACACCGCCACGGACCAACGCCAACGTCCTCGAAGTTCTCGCATAGTCATCAGGCCCAACATGGGCCGCACCTTAACGTCACCCCATCCGGCCCGGCAATAGCCGATCCGAACTAAATATCCCCAACCATTTAGGCAAAACCTAACGTTCATGTCGATTGTTTGGCGCCATCCATTCGTAAATTCTTTTGACACTTCTTTGTATGCCGTGTTACGTTCTCGACTGGTTTCGGACTCCCTCGATCCTCCATCCAGTGTTTGCGTCCCGTCTTGCGCGTTGGGCCTGTCACCGGGCCATATGGCCAGCCCAGCGTGCCGGTTGTCGAGCGCTGTCCCCGTCGCGGAGAATCATCATGAAATCCCTGGGTCGTTCAATTCGTAAGTCCATCAACAGCCGCCTTGCCTTGACGTTGCTTTTGTCGATGGGGGCCGGCGGCGCGCTTGGCACACTGCCCTCGCATGCAGTAGCCGAATCGCAATCCCAGCGCGTCGAACAGCCCAACTACGAGCAGGCGCTTAAGTACAGCAATGAGTACCTCCGCCAGTTCGTCTACGACTCCGCCGTGACCCCACACTGGATCGGGAAGACCGATGTATTCTGGTATTCCTTCCGAACCAGCGCCGGCACGCATTGGTACCGCGTCAACCCGCGCTTGGCCATAAAGGAGCCGCTTTTCGATTGCGTCAAGCTTGGATCACAGCTAGCTGAGATGGTCCAAAAACCCCTCGATTGCGCCCAGCTGCCCCTCCAGCGTGAATCCTTAAACGACGAAGGCACGAAACTGAAATTCGTCGTCGATGACTATCAGTACGAATACGATCTCGTAGCCGAGAAGCTCACCAAACTCGGCAAAGCGCCGGCTGCGCCTGGCGGCTTCGGTGCCGGGCGGGGCGGCGCGGGACGCGGAAACTTCCAGCAAATTCAGGATCAGGTTCGCCAGCAGATCCAGCAGCTCCAGAATCAGAATCAGCAGAACCAGAATCAACAGGATCAAAACCAACAACAAAACCAGCAGGACGGCCAGCAGGTTCAGCAGCAGAATGGCCAGCGGCAACAGAACGTCCAGCAGCAACAACAGACTGGCCGCCGCGGTCGCGGCTTCGGCGGGCGTGGCGGTGCGGGCGGTCGCGGCGCAGGGGGGCCAACCACACGCCCTGCCGACTATCGCAACATGTCCCCCGATGGATCGATGTACGTTTACGCCTACAAACACAATCTCTATCTGGTCGTCACCAAGAAGGCGGAGCCCAAAAAGGCTGACGCAGCCACGGCTACCAGCAAGCCCACCAAAAGCGCCCGCGACGAGGACAAGACCGACGCCGATAAGGTCGAGTCAAAAAAGGATGAATCAAAGTCCGACGACGCAAATAAAGATGATGCGACGAAGGACGACGTGAAAAAGGAAGACGCGAAAAAACTTGAAGTGAAGAGCGACGAAGTCAAAAAGGATGACAGCGCCAAATCTGAATCCAAAAAAGGCCCCACGACACGCTCCGATCCGGATGCCAATGCCATCCAGCTCACCACGGACGGCGCTGAAGATTTCGACTTCGCCGGCGGCTTTGGTCGCGGCAGGGGGCTCGGACAGAACAATGGCACCAACACCGACAATCAGCAGACCGACGCCAATCGCCAGGAACGCAAAACTCGCCCGAATGTAACCTGGTCAAAAGATTCCAAATCGTTTTTCGTCTCCCGAACCGATACACGCGGCGTTCAGGAACTGTGGGTCATGAACTCCCTCAGCCAGCCCCGGCCAACGATCGAGAAATACAAATATTCCATGCCGGGCGAAGATGCGGTCCCCAAGACTGAACTCTTCGTTTTCAATGCTGAAGCCAAAAAGCTCAAGCGCGTCGCCCCCAAATGGTTCGACGAAGGCTACGGCAACGTCCATTTCGGAAAGACCGGCGACGATCTTCGCTTCATTCGCCACGATCGCCCCCTCCGCCACGATGATCTCTGCTCACTTGATGTTCACACCGGCAACATCAAAACCCTCGTTTCCGAGGGTTTCCAGAACGCCAACCTAGTCACCGAAAATGTCACGTACATCGAGGGCACGGACGAGATGCTCTGGTGGTCCGAGCGCAGCGGCTGGGCCCATTACTATCTGTACGATCACGATGGGAACCTCAAGAACCCGATCACCTCGGGAAACTATCGCGCCAGCAGCATTGTCGATGTCGATCCCAAGAAGCGCGTGATGTACTTCATTGGCAATGGCCGTGAGCCGGGAGAGAACGTCTACTACGAACATCTCTACCGCGTTCACCTCGATGGCGCCGATCTGGTCCTCATGGATCCAGGCAACGCCACGCACCATTCAGTGCTCTCGCCCTCGAAGAATTACCTTGTCGACAACTGGTCGCGCGTGGACGCCCAGCCTGCATCATACCTGCGCGATGCCAACGGCCACGAGATCGTCGAACTGGAAAAGGCCGATCTATCGCAGCTTCAGGCTGTCGGCTGGAAGATGCCCGAAACCTTTGTCGTCAAGGCCGCCGATGGCGTAACCGATCTGTACGGCAACATGTGGAAGCCCTTCGACTTCGACCCCAGCAAAAAATACCCGATAATCGCACACGTTTACCCCGGCCCGCAGATGGAAGGGACTACATACACATTCTCGGCCACCGCCGCCGAGCAGCAACTGGCGCAGGTCGGGTTCATCGTGATTCAAGTTGGCCATCGCGGCGGTTCGCCTCAGCGCTCCAAAGCGTATGGCAGCTACGGATACTTCAACCTTCGCGATTATGGGCTCTCGGATAAAAAGGCCACGATCGAGCAGCTTGCCGCTCGCTTCCCGTTTGTCGATCTCAATCGCGTGGGCATATACGGCCACTCGGGCGGCGGCTTCATGACCGCTGCCGCCATGCTTCAAAAACCTTACAACGAATTCTTCAAAGTCGGCGTTTCCGAATCCGGCAACCACGATAACAACATCTACAACCAGGGATGGTCCGAGCGATATCACGGACTCAAGGAAGTCGTCATCACCGGCGATGGTAAAACCCAGACCCGCGATGCCAATGCCGCCGGAACCAATAACTCAAACAACACCGGCGCCGTCGAAAAAACCGATCAGCAGCAGGGGGGGCAGGTCGGGCAGGGGGGTGGCGCCGACGACGAAAGTTGGCAGCAAACCGACTGGCTTTCATGGCTTGCCGGTCAACATGCGGGCACCGACCCGCTGGGCAACCCCCTCTCCCCGGCGGATGATGACACGACCAAAAAGGACGAAAAGACCGACAAAACTGTTACCGAGCAAAAGCAAACCGAGCAGGAAAAGAAGGTCAAGTTCGAGATTCATGTGCCAACCAACGTGGAACTGGCCTCAAACCTCAAAGGCCATCTCCTTCTGATTCATGGCGAATCCGACAACAACGTGCATCCCGCTAACACCCTTCGCCTGGTGGATGCCCTCATCAAAGCCAACAAGCGCTTTGACATGATCTATCTGCCGGGCACGCGTCACGCGTTCGGCGCATACACCCCCTACACCACGCAGCGCACCTGGGAATACTTCGCCCAGCACCTGCTTGGAGATTATCAGCCCGGCGCCGATATCTATGAAAAGGTCGGCCCGCCGTCGCATCGATAATTGCTTCGCGACCAGCAGGATCGGGCGGAGTTCAACCCTCCGCCCGATTCTTATATTCGCAAAACTCCAGGACATTCCCCTCCGGATCATGGAAGTACACCAAGTGCTTCTGTACATCCCCTCCGTAACTCACCTGTTCCAACGGCACACGCTGAACCTCGCTGAAGAACTGCACCCCTGAAACCTTTAGCCGCTGGACAATCTGCTCAATGTCCGTCACCCGAAACGCCATATGCCGCAAGCCCGGCGTATTGGATTCACCCAGCCCCTCGGGCCGCGCCGCTGACGGGCATCGATACTTAAGCAACTCCACCCGCGGCCCGGCAGGGGGGTCAAGATAGATCACGTCCGCTTCAACATTCTTCAAGTTCACGGTTCGATCGATCCACGATCCGCTGATCGTCACTCGCTTGCTAATCGCCAGCCCAAGAAGCTGCGCATAGAAATCCGCCATCTTCTCCAGATCCATCACCACCAAGTTCACATGATCGATTGCTTCCAGCATGCCTCACTTATACTCGGTGGCTGGAATGCGCCTCAATTCGCGCGCAATGTAGAGTTCGGTTGACGAGCCTGATTGCCAGCAACGAAATTCGTCACGACAGAAGGAAACGGTAGATGTGAAGATGTCCTATCGCCGGCGTGTCGGATCCACGATCGCATTCTGCTTTCGCTGGATCTCTTCATCCAACTGCTGTTCATCCGCGCGCGCCTGCAGCTTTCTGGCTTCCTGCAATTGCTTACTCGCATCCGCCAACTGAAGTTTTGCCGCATCCACTTTCTGCTTGGCCGCCAGGATGCCCGGATCCGAGGCCGCTTTGGCCAGCACCCCGCGCCGCAATTCGTCCAGCGTATACTGCGCCTCGGTGATCGCGGCCTTCGCCTTGGCCACCTCGGGATCATCTTCCAACGCCTGCTGCTCCAGCTTGCTGATATCTGCCGCCGCCTTCAGCGTCGCGATCGCCGCATTTGTCCGCTGTTCCGGCGTTGCCTTCGGATCCTGAAGCAGCGTTTCCTTCTCTTCAAACGTCCGCGTCCGCTCCGCCACCGCTTTCTTGTAATTCGGATCCGCCGCCAGCGCCGTTTTCACCGCAGCTGATGCCTTTAATTGGCGCGCCTGTGCGCTCTTCAATTCCAACATCGCCTGCTGCCACGCCGGGGTAATTTCAACGGCCTTGGCGATCCGATTGGCTTCGATCGTCACCCCTGCCATTGCCTTGCGCACCTGCGCATCGGCGTCATTCACGCGCTTCTTCGCCTGATAAACCGCGTCGCTATCCGCCCCCCGGGACGGCAACGCTCCAAGCGTCAATGCCATTGCAAACATCAGTAAGCTCAACATGCGGCTGCCGGTGCTCATGCCCTGCATTGTCTCCACTTTCCCCCGGCCCGGCAATAAAAAAACGTCTCCCCAACCCTTCCAATCGCTACGATTTAGCCATGAACGCCATCAACCCCGCCACGGAAGAGCTTATTTCCACCCATGCCGAACATACCCCAAGCCAGGTCAACGACCTTCTCGATCAAGCCACTCGCGCCCGCCAGCCCTGGCGTCAAACCCCCCTCGACAAGCGGACAGGACTCCTCCGCCAGGCTGCTCGAATCCTCCGCAGAGATGCTGCCCGATTCGCGAACCTCATCACCAGCGAAATGGGCAAGCCCATCGCCCAGGCCGAAGCGGAGGTAGAAAAATGTGCCGCCGGCTGCGACCACTTCGCCGACAACGCAGCTTCATACCTGGCCAACGAGCTCATCAAAACCGACGCCGATCAAAGCTATGTTCAGTACGACCCTCTCGGCGCCGTTCTGGCCATCATGCCCTGGAACTTCCCCTTCTGGCAGGTCTTCCGATTCGCCGCTCCCGCCCTTGCCGCCGGCAATGTAGGTATCCTGAAACATGCGCCCAACGTCCCCGGCTGCTCCCTGGCCATCGAGCGGATCTTCCGCGACGCCGGCTTTCCCCCGGGAGTGTTCACAAGCCTGCTCATCGACACGCCCCTCGTCGAATCCATCATTCAAAACCCGATCATTTCAGCGGTCACACTCACCGGCAGTAGCCGTGCCGGTAAAGCCGTCGCCTTGCAATCAGGCCATGTGCTCAAAAAAGTCGTTCTCGAACTCGGCGGCTCCGATCCGTTCATCGTCCTATCCGATGCCGACATTCCGTCCACCGCAAAAGCTGCCGCCGCCGCCCGCACCCAAAATGCCGGCCAAAGCTGCATCGCCGCCAAACGCTTCATCATTGTCGGAGATCCAGAGCCCTTCACCACCGCATTTGCCGCGGCAATGTCCGCCCTCAAAGTCGGCAACCCCATGGACCGTTCCACCGACATCGGCCCCCTCGCCCGCCGCGATTTGCTGGACAATCTCGAATCCCAGGTTCAGCGCTCCATCGCCGCCGGCGCTCGCCCCATCACCGGAGGCCATCCCCTCACCGGCAAAGGCTTCTTCTATCCGCCAACCGTTCTCTCGGACGTCCGTCCCGGCATGCCCGCCTTCGACGAAGAAACCTTCGGCCCCGTTGCCGCCGTCATTCAGGCCAAAGACATCGATCACGCCATCGAACTGGCCAACCAGAGCCCCTATGGCCTCGGCGCCAGCATCTGGACAAACGACATTCCTCTCGCCCAGCGCCTCGCCTCCCGCATCGACTCCGGCTCCGTCTTCATCAACGGCCCCGTCAAATCCGACCCCCGACTTCCCTTCGGCGGAATCAAACAAAGCGGCCACGGCCGCGAACTAGCACGCCACGGAATCCAGGAATTCGTCAACGTCAAAACCGTGTGGGTGAAGGGGTAGTCAGTGGTCAGTGGTCAGTGGTCAGTGGTCAGTTGCGCTTTCACAACGAACCACTGACCACTGACAACTGACCACTGACAACTAACCACCCTTCACACCTCCATCACAATCTTCCCCACCGTCCCCGGCGCCAACACCGCCTCGTGCGCCTTGGCCGCGTCTGCCAGCTTCATTGTCTTGCCCACAATCGGCCGCAACGACCCGTGCTCCAGCCCCGCAATGATCGCCGCATGAATACCCTTCAGCATCACCGGCGTAGCATTCATTAACGTCATGCCCCGAATATCCGCATCCCGCGCCATCGTATCCCGCGGCGTAATCTCAACGGGCCCTCGGCTCCCCACCACGACCACCCGCCCGAACTTGCCCAATACCCCCAGGACCTTTCCAAGATTGAGATGCGCTGCCATTTCCAAAATCAAATCCGGCCCCTTGTCGTTCGTCAGTTTTGTGAGCTGCTGAAGGTAATCCCCGGCATGATGGTCCAGCACGTGATGCGCACCCTCCGCCGCCACCCGCTTCCGCCCCTCATCAGTTCCCCCCGTCCCAATGACGGTTAATCCCGCGGCCCGCGCAAATTGCACCGCCGCGATCCCTACACCCCCGCTCGCTCCATCCACAAAAACCGTCTCGCCCGCCACCGCTTTGCCGCGAATGTAAAGCGCGTAATAGGCCGTCGCATACGGCACCCCCAATGCCGCCCCTTGCGCAAACGAAACCCGCTCCGGCAGCCGATGCACCTGCCACTGCTCACAGACATGCTTCTCGGCATATCCCCCCGACACCGATCCTCCCGTATACACTCGATCCCCAACCTTAAAATCGATCTTCCCCGTGCCCACCGCCTCAACTATCCCCGCCGTATCCGTCCCCGGCGTAAATGGAAACGGCCGTGGCCCATACTTCCCCGCCCGGATGTACGTCTCAACCGGATTCACCCCGATCGCCTTCACCCCCACCAACACCTGCCCCGCCCCCGCCCTCGGCTCTGGCACATCCTCCAATTTCAAAACCCGCGGATCCCCAAACTCATGCAAGCGAATCGATTTCATGGCTGCTCCCAAGAGTCATGTGGCACGCGGCTTCCAGCCCGTGGCCGCGGTAATCCGCGGCGTCTGCCCCAACGGGGCGTTCATACCACGATAGTCTAATGACGGCGCGCAATCATGCGCTACTCGTAAATCCTTCCCAAGCCCCTCCCACCCGTAATGCTTCGTCCCCCTAGGCAAAACCCCACGCCGGGGTATCAGCGGTACTCCGCGCCACCCCGGCTTCT
>DAIRGS010000018.1:38643-43533 GCA_036794395.1 Tepidisphaeraceae bacterium
GTACTCAGACCGTGACCGAAGGGCGGCACTGACGACACCCTGCTTCCCGGCGCCAGACATCTTATCGCCGCGCCCAACCGCCCGACCTTTCGCCGCCGAGTTATCCACACCCGGCCTGCGCTGCGCTGGCGAACTGCGCTCCGTCCGGCCATGGATAACGTCGGGGATGGTATCAGCGGTACTCCGCGCCACCCCGGCTTCTCCGAGCGCTGCAATTCACACTTGGAAAAACCACATCAATACCATTTACTCTCGCCATCAAGACGCCAGATCCGCGTCCAATCACCCACGGTCATTTGAACTCATCCCAGCTGCCCGTTGGTGTCACACGCACTTCGGCGCTAGTATTGCCCCCAATGGCAAATCCAGAACATCTCCCCCCATCGGTCATGGCCGCTCGCTTCGGCATCGGTAAGCTCACCCGCCACCTCTTCATCTGCATTGGCCCCGACTGCGTCGATCCTGCCGAGGGCGCCAAGTCCTGGGACCACATCAAAACTCGGCTCAAGCAACTCGATCTCGCCGGGCCGGATGGCACCTGTTATCGGACCAAATGCCAGTGCCTCCGAATCTGCACACAAGGCCCGATTTGCGTGATCTATCCCGAAGGCACATGGTATCGAAATGTTACCCCCGACAATGCCGAGCGAATCATTCAGGAGCATCTGATCGGCGGAACGGTGGTGCAGGAGTTATGTTTTGCCCAGAATCCGCTTCCACCCTCCACATAGGGCAAGGATTGTCCATTTTTTATTGATGGCCCCATTGGTGCGGGTAGATTTGCGCATACCAATCGCTTCTCGGGCTGCTCACAGAAATTCAGGTCGTCAACTTCCCTGGAGGGGAAGCAATGCGCTGGCTCTGCGTCCTCATCGCTGCAACCGTGACCGGCACATCCCCATGGATGGGTCCCGGCGCTGCCCAGGCGCAGTCTAGCAACCAAGACCAAACCTTGATCTTTCCCGGCACCACTCCAGACGCGCAATTTATTCAGGTGGGTATGACCGCGATCCACCCGCTCGTGATTGAAGGCGCCCACGCCGATCCCATCCCCGAACCCTCAACCGCGGCTGCCTTGGGCCTGCTCGGCACGGCTTTCCTGTGCCGCCGTCGTCGCCCGCAAGTCAACTGAGTTTGGCTTGCCCATTTCCAGGATCATCGCCCGTTTTCGATGATCGCGTTTAAGCCGCCGGATCAAATAAATCACCACTCCAATATTCAACAGCAAGATCGTCAGGCGCACCCACGTAAAGCGTTCGGCAAACTCATAAATCTCAAATGGGATAAACGCCGCGGTTGTCAGCGCAGTGAGCCACTCCGCCCACACTTTGCGCATAATCAACCCCACGCCCTCCACCGCCGCCAATGCCGTATACACAAAGAGGAATATCGCCACCCGAGTCAGACTTTGGGCGTGAATTAAAATGACCTTCTGCGCGATGAACTGCCCCAGCCGGCTCTCCTCGGTAATATGCAGCCGCTCCATCAACTGCGCCGCAACCTCCGGCAAATCGCGGTGCGCCCACCTCAACACCACCATGGCCATAAACAGCGCCATCGCTCCCTTTACCAGCTTGTAGCCACCGATCCAGCGCAGCGGCTCCAATTTGACATGCGGCATGTGCGGCGCGTACGGAATGTGTTTCGGAAGCTCCTCCATGATGCTGATACTCGCAAACTCCGTGCATTCGGAAAAGGTCTGAATGATTAGAAACATTTACATTCCCCGTAAGCTGAGCCCGCCCTTGCGTCTTCCAACCACCTCTCCCTACAATCCCGCCGTTAATAAGTTCTTAACCGGCTGGCCCATCTCGGGACTCGCCGCCTGACTGTTCGGGAGCCGACTGCACATGTTCAATTTGCTGCCAAGGGACACGGTCTTTTTCGACCTATTCGAGGGCATGTCCCGTCACGTCGTGCGAGCCGCGGAGCACCTCCGCCAACTCGCCCAGAATTTCCCTGAAATCACCCAGCATATTCAGCGTATTCGCGAAGAAGAGCATGCCGCCGACGAACTGGCCCACCAGGCCCTCGACCGGCTTGATCGCACCTTCATCACCCCCTTCGATCGCGAAGATATCCACGCCCTGGTTGGCGAACTCGATGACATCATCGACACGGTCGACGCACTGGCCAAACGCTTCCCTCTGTTTCACGTCAAACAGATGGAGCCCATATTTCTCAAGCAGGCCGAGGTCCTCGTCGCCGCCGCCGTTACGCTCGAGGAAGCCGTCCATCGTCTCCGTAAAAGCCGCAAGCTGTCCGAACTCAGCGAAAAACTGATCGAAATCCATCACAAGGAGAGCCAGGGCGACGACAACCACCACGCCGCCATGTCACGCCTGTTTCAGGGCGACGTCGATACCCTCGAAGTCATGAAGTGGAAAGAACTCTACGATCTCATTGAAAACGCCATCGACGGCTGCGAAGACGTCGGCAACACGCTCGAACGAATCGTTCTCAAAAACGGATAAAAGATCGGCGAATGGGTCGATTTGCAATTTGCAATTTCCAAACAAATAAAGCCCCCGACGATCCGAACTCAACATCTAAAATGTGAAATCTGAAATCTGAAATTCCAAATCTGAAATCTGAAATTCCAAACCGCAAATCGCAAATTGAAAATCGCAAATAAAACCCAATGCTCTCCCTGATCCTCTGCATCATCGCCGCCGCCCTGATCTTCGACTTCCTCAACGGATTTCACGACGCGGCTAACTCAATTGCCACGATCGTCAGCACCCGCGTGCTCACGCCCACTGCCGCCGTCATCTGGGCCGCGTTCTTTAATTTTATCGCCGCTTTTTTCTTCGGTACCCACGTCGCCAAAACCATCGCCGAGAAACTCGTCGATCCCCACGTCATCGATGTCTATGTCGTGTTTGGCGGCCTTCTGGGCGCGATCGTCTGGAACATCATCACCTGGCTGCTCGCCTTACCCACCAGCTCTTCCCACGCCCTGGTCAGCGGCATTGCCGGCGCCGCCATCGCCAAGTCGGGGACGGCAGTCATAATATGGAGCGGCTGGGGGCCGCTGCTCATTTTCGTCGTTCTTTCGCCACTGCTCGGGTTTCTTCTGGGCGCGTTCAATATGATCGTGGTCTCGTGGGTATTCCGCCGAGTCACTCCCCACCGCGTCGATGTTTTGTTTCGTCGCCTGCAGCTTCTATCCGCGGCCATTTTCAGCCTTGGCCACGGCGGCAACGACGCTCAAAAAACCATGGGCATCATCGTGCTCCTGCTTGTCGCCGCGCATAAGCCCGAATGGGCCCAGGCCCATCACCAGATACTCTGGCATCACCACGAGATCGCGCTCTGGATCATCCTCTCCTGTAACGCCGCCATTGCATTGGGCACGATGTTCGGCGGATGGCGCATCGTCAAAACCATGGGGTCAGGCATTACCCGCCTCACCCCCGTCGGCGGCTTCTGTGCCGAAACCGCCGCGGCGTCCACTATCATCATGGTCACTCAATGGGGCATCCCCATCTCGACCACCCATGCCATCACCGGCGCAATCCTCGGAGTGGGCACTACACGGGGCGTACGCTCCGTACGGTGGATTTGGGGACAGCGCATCATCACCGCCTGGGTGCTCACACTGCCATGTTCCGCATTCATCGCCGGTCTGGCTTACCTCGCCATCCGTTACTTCATCCAACCCCACTTCACGACTCCGTAGGCGGCGAAATCGTGCTATCGTCCGGCGTTGTTAGCCGGGCTGGAGCTGGTTCCACCATCGCCAGAGATCGAGCGCGTAGTCGGCTGAGTGGTGCTCCCCGAACTCCCCGCCCCGGCTCCCATCATCTGCGTTCCGCTGCTCGGAAGCGTCGTGGTGCCAGCCCCGGTCATCGTCCCACCCATGTCGTTCTGATGCGCCACCGTTCCCGTGGACGTTGTATTGCTTTTGTTGGCGTTATCATTCTTATCGCACCCACCTGCGACCAATGCGCCTATGGATAAAGCCGCGCCCGCGAAGAGCATAAATCGATGTCGCATTTGCGTTTCCTTCCAGCAATTCGAAATGAAAAAAAGAACGCCCGCCGTCCCAGATTTGCCAAGCAAATGGGACGGCGGGCGATCGACAAAGACATTACTTCCCGCCGGACGTTCCACCGGTTCCAGCGCCGTTCGTAGCACCATTGCCGTTGGCTGCCCCCGTCGCCCCGGCTCCGGTCCCGGCGGTTCCTGTCCCGCCGTTGCCCACGCTACCGGCACCCGTTCCATTAGCGCCGGTTCCGGTTCCCGTGTCATTCCCTGTCCGATTTAAACCGGCGCTCCCGCCACCCACTACATTTCCATTGGTCCGATCAGCCGCGCTATTCACGCTGCCGGCGGTTCCCGCGCCATCGCCCATCCCGACGCCCTGGTTGCCCGATCCGCGGTATCGGTCGTTGGGATTGTTGCCGTATGTGTCTGTGCTCCCGCCACCCGTCATCGAGCTATTGCCCGGATGACTCCCATTATTATCCGACTGACACCCAACGATCCCAATTCCACCCATCGCCAATGCCGCCGCCAAGACCAGTGAGGTACGCATACTGTTGACTCCGTTACGTTTGCCGAGAGAGGCCGGCGACGCACGTCGCAATTGCCTTCAATCAAATCACACACAGCAAACCCAGCGCCTAAAACTATAAATAGTGCGAATCTCCCTTCTATCGGAGTCCCACGGGTTGATTGCGGCCCCACCCCAACACACGAGCAACCGCTCGCGGCGTCATCATGGCATGGTCGTGAAGTCGTGTCAGCAACCGCATGTGGATTGCCCATCACGATCACCAAACGTGCTGAGCTATGGTTCCCCTAGCCCGGAAAATTCATGATTCACCGCGGAGTCGCGGCCTTCGGCTCGACTCGACCGAGCTCGTCGCGGGCTGAGGCTCAGGC
>DAIRGS010000484.1:0-2925 GCA_036794395.1 Tepidisphaeraceae bacterium
GCTTGGACTGCCGCGGCAGAACATTCTAGCGTACACGATGCCGGGCTTTGCGACGGGAGATAAAACCAAGTCGAGCGCGTGGAAACTCATGAAGGCGCTGGGCGTGAGCGCGGAGGAGATCGACATCCGGCCATCGGCAAAGCAGATGCTTGGGGATATTGGTCATCCGTTTGCGCGGGGGGAATCGGTTCACGATATTACATTTGAAAATGTTCAGGCCGGCGAGCGGACCAGTCATCTGTTCCGGCTCGCCAACCACCACAACGGCATCGTCATCGGAACCGGTGATCTTTCAGAGCTGGCCCTCGGCTGGAACACCTACGGCGTGGGCGATCAGATGTCCCATTACAGCGTAAACGCATCCGTGCCCAAAACGCTCATTCAGCATCTGATTCGGTGGGAGGCAGATCGAACCGAGGTGTCGGATGAGGCACAGGTAGTCTTGATTGAGATTTTGAATACAGAGATCTCCCCAGAACTGGTGCCGGCTACGGCGGGCGGCATGATCCAGAAAAGCGAAGACACCGTCGGCCCGTACGAACTTCAGGATTTTCATCTGTACTACACACTTCGTTACGGCTTTCGGCCGAGCAAGGTGGCGTATCTGGCGCTGCATGCGTGGGGCGACAAAACACAGGGGCAGTGGCCGCCCGGTTTCCCGGAGGCCAAACGCGGGCAGTACACGCTGGCTGAGATCAAGAAGTGGCTGCGCGTGTTTCTGCATCGATTTTTCGCAACCAGCCAGTTCAAAAGGTCCGCGATGCCCAATTCGCCGAAGGTGGGATCAGGCGGATCGCTTTCGCCGAGAGGGGATTGGAGAGCGCCGAGCGATGCGAGTGCGGAGGTTTGGATCGAGGAGTTGGAGCGGAATGTGGGGTGAGTGGGCAGTGGGCGGTGGGCAGGGGCGGTCCAATTACGGCAGCTTCTAGCCCGGATTATTCACCGCAGAGGCGCGGAGGACGCAGAGAATTCAGAAGCAGCAAGAGCTTACATTCAAAATCGTAAAGGAGTTTGCCGCGCGCGTTGGGCAGCTCACACATCAAGTTCCTTTGTGCTTTCTCTGCGATCTCCGCGGCTCCGCGGTGAATCCTGAATTTTCCGGGCTAGTGACGGATTGGGAGAATGCAGCGCGCGGCCCGCGGCGCGCTGCATTTTTGTTGGCGATCGACGCAAACGATTGTATTTTCAGTATTTACGATAGTGCAGCGCGCGGGTCTCGACAATGCGGCGCGCGGCATGGTTGAATCGATTGTGAAGTTAAATGGTTGTATTTGATATATTTACGATAATGCAGCGCGCCGATGAGTTCATGCGGCGCGCCGCATGGACTAGGGCATGAATCGATTCAGTGTAAATCACTCGATTAATTGATCTTATGACCGAGATCGCTGCTGCGGCGCTGGGGTCGATTTGCAGCGCGCTGCATTTTCCCGGGGGGCGCGCTGCATTTTCAAATGGGCATTCGGCTTAAAGACGATTGGCTTGGATGAAATCCGGATTCCCGTTGAGGAAATTGACGAGATTGTTGGCGGCGCGGAGGCCCTGGCGTTCGACACTTTCATTGGTCCGGCTGCCGACGTGGGGGGTGATCAAGATGTTGTCCACCTCTTGAAATACGTGCGGGGTCTTCATGGGCTCCGGATCCAGCACATCCGCCCCATAGCCCAATAGTTTTCCAGATTTGCACGCGTCGACAACGTCCTGATCAACAACCAATCCACCCCGGCCCGTGTTTACCAGGATCGCGTTATCCTTCATAAGGGCGATGGTGTTTTTGTTGATGAATCCTCGGGTGTCGGGGGTGAGGTTCATGTGCAGGCTGACCACGTCGGCGCGTTTGAGGACGTCTTGGCGGGTGGGGAGGCGTTCGAGTTTGTACTGGCGGGCGAAGTCGTCGTCCCAGTGATTGCCGTGCCCGATGCAGGTCATGCCGAAGGCGCCGGCGCGCTTGACGACTTCCTTGCCGATCCGGCCAAGGCCGAGGATGCCGAGGGTCTTGTTGTAAAGCTCCGCGCCGGTCTGGCGTTTCCACTGGCCCTGTTTGACGGCGCGCATGTGGAACCAGAAGTGCTTGGCAACGCCGATCATGAGGCCGTAGGTGTGCTCGGCGACGGTGGTTTCGTTGACGCCGGGCGTGAAGAGGACGGGGAGCTTTTTGGAGGTGGCGTATTTGACGTCGATGGAGTCGAGGCCGATGCCGTACTTGGCGATGACCTTCAGCCGCGGGAGAGCGGCGTCGATGACTTTGGCGGTAATTTTGTCATCGCCATTGAGCAGACCATCGAAGCCGCCATGGGCGATGAGATCGAGCATCTGCTGCTCGGACAGCGGGCCGCGAGCGCGAATCACTTCGAAGCCGCTCTTATTGAGGACGTCGTGGTGCGCGCCGGGGGTGTCCTGGAAGCTTGTCGTGGATAAAAGGATTCGATTGCTCATGGTGATTTCGTAAAACGGACAGGATGGTTCGTCACGGAGCACGTCGGCTAAGAAAAAGATTTAACACGAAGGCACGAAGACACGAAGAAGACAAGAAAGAAAAGGCTGAGCCGGAAACGTGCTGGCCCCACCGAGCTTTCGACTTGGCATTTCCGGCTTGTTCTTCCTTCGTGGCTTCGTGCCTTCGTGTTTAATTCTTTTTGGGTCGGGTTCGTTCCGTGGTTTAATTGAATTCATCGTTTGATTCGGGCGCTTCCGCCCTTAACGATGTGCATGAGTTCTTCGAGGTCGATCTGGCTGGAGTCGCCTCGGGTGGTCTGGAGGAGCGCGCCGTGGGCTGCGCCCAGGTCGACGCATTCCTGGGGGGTTTTTCCGTGGAGGAAGCCGTAGGCGAAGCCGCTGGAGAAACCGTCGCCCCCGCCTACGCGGTCTTCGATTTCGAGGTTATCGTATCTGCGGGATTCGTAGAATTTCCCTTCGGCATAGAGA
>DAIRGS010000187.1:0-13609 GCA_036794395.1 Tepidisphaeraceae bacterium
GGTTGGGGGTGGGTTGGGTGGGGTCGGTTTTCTCCAGACGTTGCATTCCGTTGCATTTCGTTGCAGTTTTAAGAAAGTTGCTAGTTGCGGGTTGCGGGTTGCGAGTTGCGAGTTGTGAGTTGCGAGCACGACGGCTGTAAGTCGTTATTTTGAGTGATGGGGCTGGCGCGCTGATGGGTTTTTGGGGGTGCGGCTAAGGCGTGTATTTGTGGGCGGTTATGGTGGTGTGCAAAATCGGGCAGCGCGCGAGGATGATTGGAGGGCTGCGCGCTGATGGTTTTTGGGGGTGCGGCTAAGGCATGCATTCGTGGGCGGTTATGGTGGGGTGCAAAATCGGGCAGCGCGCGAGGATGATTGGAGGGCTGCGCGCTGATGGTTTTTGGGGGTGCGGCTAAGGCTTGCATTCGCGGGCGGTTATGGTGGTGTGGAAAATCGGGCAGCGCGCGAGGGTGAGCGGAGGGCTGCGCGCTGATGGTTTTTGGGGGTGCGGCTAAGGTTTGCCGTGTCAGGGGGTTATGGGAGTGGCGGAAAATGGGCAGCGCGCGAGGGTGCTCGAAAAATGTGTGAAAACAGGTGAGGTTGGGGTGAAAATGGACGGGGTTGATTTGGGTTGCCATAATGCCGGCGACATTCCTGGGATTTTGAAGGGGTGGTCGTTGAACACAGTTAAATAATCCGAAGGTCGCAATGAGTTCGCCCGAACGCCAACTTGAAGACGAGCTTATTAAAAAGCTTGGTGACTTGAAGTATGAGTATCGGGCGGACATTCGGGACCGCGATGGTCTGCACACAAACTTCAGGCAGAAGTTCGAAGCGCTCAATCATGTCCGCCTGACCGACGGGGAGTTCCAGCGTCTTCTGGATGGAATCGTTGCTCCGGATGTGTTTGCCGCGGCTCGCATGCTGCGCGAGATCAACAGCTTTACGCCCACGGTCCTTTGCTTCGCTGGTCAATCCACTAAGGATATGATGGCATGTTGATGTCACACTCGGTCAGAAATCGTCAGCGCGTCGTCGACCACGGCGAAGTGTTCAGTCCGCCCGGCCTCGTCAATGACATGCTCGACCTCGTCGCACATGAGTGCGAGCGGATCGATTCCCGATTCCTGGAACCGGCATGCGGCAATGGCAACTTTCTTGCCGAAGTTCTTCGCCGCAAACTCATGTCGGTTGACAAGCAGAACGGCAAGAACCGTCAGCGCTGGGAGCGGGACGCCGTTCTGGCGGTATGCAGCCTTTACGGCGTCGATCTGCTCGCCGACAACGTGGCCGAATGTCGCCATCGGCTGCTTCAGGTCGTCGGCGCGGCCCACAGTGAACGGTTCAAAGAAGCGTTACCCGAGGAAGCCGCTCGCGCGCTTGAATTCATCCTCTCGCGCAACATTCTTCAGGGGGATGCACTCTCACTCCGATCGACCGACGGCTCGCCGATCGTATTCAGCGAGTGGTCGCCCCTGAACGGCTCGCAGCTCAAGCGGCGCGACTTCGTGTACGAGCATCTGCTGGACCATGCTCACGTCGCGAACATGCCGCTATTCAGCGACTTGGGGAAAGACGTTTACGTGCCTAAACCCGTCCGTGAGTTTCCGCCAATTCATTACCTGAAAGTCCCTGACGCAGAGGCGACGGTTGAACGGCCATAACCCCGACATCCTCACCTGCCTGGCCAACCTCAGCGCCGACGAGGTCTTCACTCCGCCGAAGTTCGCGTCGGCCATGCTCGACATCCTGCCGCAGGATTTGTTTCGCTCGCCCGAAACAACGTTCCTCGACCCTGTCTGCAAATCCGGGGTGTTCCTCCGCGAGATCGCGCGCCGATTGAACCAAGGCCTTAAGAGTGAGATGCCCGACGAGCAGACCCGTATCGATCACATTCTGACCAAGCAAGTTTTCGGCCTGGCCATCACAGAACTGACAAGCCTCATCAGTCGCCGCTCGGTCTATTGCTCGAAGAAGGCGGACGGCAAGTTCAGCATCGCGACCGCGTTCACCCGGCCGGACGGCAACATCCGCTTGCCCAAGACCAGCCACACATGGACCAGCGCCGGCCGCTGCGCGTTCTGCGGGGCCAGCAAAGGCGAATACGATCGAGACGCATCGCTCGAAGAATACGCCTACCCCTTCATCCATGGCGTCGATCCGAGAAAGGTATTCAACGTGAAATTTGATGTCATCGTGGGGAATCCGCCATATCAGTTGAGTGACGGGGGCTTCGGGCGAAGTTCGTCGCCGATTTACCACCAGTTTGTCGAGCAAGCGAAGAAACTTGAGCCGCGTTTTCTCTCGCTCGTGATCCCTTCGCGATGGTTCGCAGGTGGCAAGGGTTTGGACGAGTTTCGAGAATCAATGCTTACGGACGACCGCATGCGCGTGCTCGTCGACTACCTCACTGCCTCAGATGTTTTCGGCGGTATCGGCCTCAAAGGCGGGGTCTGCTACTTCCTGTGGAATCGCGATGATCGGGGGCTCTGCAGCGTTTCAACCCATTTCGGAGACTGGCCGGTCACGACGAGCAACCGATGCCTCCTTGAAGATGGCGCGGACGTCTTTATCCGCTTCAATGAAGGGGTTTCGGTACTCAAGAAGGTTATCCGTCTTGAGAGGGGCAATTCGAAACCTTTGTCTTTGCCGGATGATAAACGCTTCGACAGATTGGTGAGTTCGAGAAAGCCATTTGGACTGGTGACGACTTTCAGAGGCAAGCCAACGAGAGACAACGACGACTTACTTGTCTATCGAAATGGAGGGATGGGGTACACGCCTAGAAGTTCCATTAGGCTTGGTGCGGACCTCATCGACAAGTGGAAGATCTATGTTGGCCGCGCAGGCCCGGGAACTGGCAATCGAGACACCTACCCTCACAAGATCATCAGCACGCCGTTCCTCGGAGAACCCGGCAGTGTCTCTTCAGAAACGTATCTCTGTGTCGGGCCGTTCGAAACTGAAAGCCAAGCCGAAAGCGCGCTGTCTTATCTCTCCTGTCGTCTCACGCGTTTTCTGATTCTCTTGCACAAGCCCGCGCAGGGCACAACTCGCCAGGTTTACACGTTTGTCCCGACCCAACAGTGGACAAAGAAATGGACGGACGACGACCTCTACGAGAGGTATGCGCTCACCCGAAGTGAGATCGCCTTCATTGAGAAGATCATCCGCCCGATGGACTTAACCGGCAATGCGCTCGACGAAGTCATCCCCGAAGTCGATGACGACGAAGACGAGTGAGAGGTCTGATTCATGCCAATTGACGAGTTCTTCCCCACTCGCCCGGCCGCGGCGCCGACGATTTACGCCTTCGCCAGCACGCACCCCGATCACGCTGGGTTGCTCAAGGTGGGTTACACCGAGCGCATGGCGGCGGATCGGATTGCTGAGCAGTGGCCCGGCGGGTTGAAGGCGTATCGGATCGAGTTGATCGAGTCGGCGATGCGGCCGGACGGGACGAGCTTTACCGATCACGACATTCACCGGTATCTGCGGGCACGCGGGCATAAGAACACGACGCACGAATGGTTCAAATGCACGGCCGACGACGTGAAGGCGGCGATCGTCGCGGTGCGCGAGCGCCGTGCAAACGTGGAAGACCGAACGCAGACGTTTGGCCTGCGTCCCGAGCAGCAGGAGGCCATCGACATGACGGCCGACTATTTCAAACGGGCGAAGAAGGAGACGCCCAAGCGCGCGCCGCACTTTCTCTGGAACGCGAAGATGCGCTTCGGGAAGACGTTCGCATCGTATCAACTGGCGAAGAAGATGGGCTGGAAGAAGGTGCTGGTGCTGACTTTCAAGCCGGTGGTGAAGCACGCGTGGTCGGACGATCTGAACCGGCACGTGGACTTTGAAGGCTGGCAGTTCATCTCGCGAGACACCGAACTGACCTACGAAGCCGCTGACAAGAAGAAGCCGATCGTCTGCTTCGGCAGCTTTCAGGATTATCTTCAGCGCACGAAGAACGGCGCGATCAAGGCGAAGAATGAGTGGGTTCACGAGACGAAGTGGGATTGCGTGATTCTGGACGAGTACCACTATGGCGCGTGGCGCGAGAACGCCAAGGGGCTTTTCGGCGCGGATGAGGATGAGGAAGGCGAGGTCGACGCGCAAGTGACCGAGGATGAAAAGGCGTTCGACGAATCGATTCTGCCCATTGAAACCGGCGCGTACCTGTATCTTTCGGGGACGCCGTTCCGGGCGCTGGCATCCGGCGAGTTTATCGAAGAACAGATTTACAACTGGACCTACAGCGACGAGCAGCGCGCCAAGCGCGACTGGAAAGGGGCGGACGAGAATCCATATGCGGAGCTGCCCCGGCTGGTGTTGATGACTTATACGCTGCCGGACGAGATTCGGCAGGTGGCAGAACAAGGCGAGTTTAATGAATTCGACCTGAACGAATTCTTTCGCGCGGAAGGCGACGAAGACGAGGCGAAGTTTGAGCACGAAGACGAGGTTCAGAAATGGCTGAACCTGATCCGCGGCGCGTACAAGGGAACGACGATCGACGATTTGAAGTTGGGGAAAGACAAGCCGCCGCTGCCGTTCTCGGATGCGCGGCTGATGGGCGTGTTGAATCACACCTTCTGGTTTTTGCCGAGCGTGGCGTCGTGCCATGCGATGGCGAACCTGCTGAAGGCGAAGAACAACGTCTTTTATCACGACTTCAACGTGGTGGTGGCGGCCGGCGCGAAAGCGGGCATCGGCGCGGCATCGTTGCCCCCGGTGCTGGAAGCGATGGACGAGCCGCTGAAGAGCAAGTCGATCGCGCTGTCGTGCGGGAAGCTGACGACCGGCGTGACGGTGAGACCGTGGACCGGCATGTTGATGCTGCGCAAGCTGTCGAGCCCGGAATCGTACTTTCAAGCGGCGTTTCGCGTGCAATCGCCCTGGACGATCAAGGATGAGAATCTGAAAGACGTGATCTTGAAGCTGGAGTGTTACGTCTTCGATTTCGCGCCGAATCGCGCGTTAAGACAGATCGCAGATTACGGATCACGCCTGTCGACGGACGAGACGACGCCGGAGCAGCGCGTGACAGAGCTGGTCGGCTTTCTGCCGGTGCTGGCGTACGACGGGATCAGCATGCGGCGGCTGGATGCGTCGGCGATCCTGGATATCGCGACGGCGGGCACGAGCGCAACGCTGCTGGCGAAGCGCTGGGAAAGCGTGTTGCTCGTGAACGTGGACGACAGCACGCTGGGCCGGCTGATGAACGACCCGAAGGCGATGGAAGCGTTGATGGCGATCGAAGGATTTAGAAATCTGAACGACGATCTGGAAACGATCATCAATCGCTCTGAACAGATCAAGGACGCCAAGCGACAGATTGCTGACGGTTACGATTTGAATGAGAAAGAGAAACGCGAACTGACCGAGGCGGAGAAAGAGCGAAAGTCGCTGCGCAAGCAGATTCAGGAAAAGCTGATCAAATTTGCCGCACGAATTCCGGTGTTCATGTATCTCACGGATTATCGTGAGCAGCGGCTTAAAGACGTCATCACGAAAATCGAGCCGGCGCTATTCAAGCGCGTCACGGGACTCACTACAGAGGATTTTGAGCGGCTTGTCAGCCTGGGCGTCTTCAACAGCGGGTTGATGAACGACGCTGTATGGAAATTTCGTCGTTACGAGGATTCCAGCCTGCGTTACATGGGCGTGAGCCGGCACGCGGGGCTCGACGTTGGTTTGTTTGACACCGCGCTGAGTGAAGGCGATTTCCAGCGTACTTTTGGCGGCGTAGCCCGTGAAACATCGCCGGACGAACAGCAACCGAAGAAGCAGTACAAGGAGAGCACTATAGCCATCGTGGCGCGGGCAAAGGCTTTTGCAAAGGAGAAGCAGGCGGAGGGCTGGACGCGGGCGGATTTCGCGGCTGGGCTCAAGAAGATGTTTGAATCCGACACGGGGGAAGTGGAATAAGGGGGGAGCCGGATGAGCGACGCGGTTCGATATCGGATCGTTCTCGATACGAATGTGATAGTTGGGGCGGGTTCGCGTTGGGTGATGACGAATCCCCCGGCTGCGCTTCGGGACCACTTTCCGTCGCGCATTGTTTATTGTGTCACTACATCACACGATGGATTGGTTTGTGACGACATCCTGCTCGAGTACGCGGAAAAACTGGAAGAGTTCAACCATCCGCCGGAGCGCATCGACCGGTACATCGGGTATCTGGTTGGGGCGTGCGAGGACGTTCGGATCGAGCGTTTTTATTGTGAACCCCGGCCGGCAGACTTGGACGACACGATCTTCATCCTCTGCGCTATCAATGGGAACGCGCACTTTCTGATCTCAGAGGACAAGCATCTCCTGGATCTCAGAAACGCGTACGATCCGCCGAAGATTCGCACACGCGAGGAGATGCGTCAGCCGTTGGCGCTTGGGTGAGCTATTCGAAATCGAGTCGGGCGATAGTCTTCAATTCGAGATCTATCACGGTGACACGCTCACTAACGCGTGGGACTGGTCGCGCGAGAACAATCCCGCGAAAAAGCCGCCGTTCGACGCAGTAGTGGCCAACTCGCCGTTCAGCGATCGGTGGGAAGCGAAGGACGAGGCGAACACGAAGGCCGGCCGAATCCGAAAGGCTCGATGCGTTGAAGACCCACAAGAAGGGCCTTATGCAGCAGTTGTTCCCGCCGGCGGAGAAGGGTTGATCGATGGGATAGAACGCGGGGGAGGAACTGGAGGGGAGCGCAACTGGATACCTGATTCGGTTGGGTGCGTGACACATTCGGCGAGCCGTTCGCGTGGCACGGGCATCCCTGCCAGTGGTCTTTGGCCCTCGAAGCAGGTGACTCTGGGCGCTGGCGCGATTGTTGAATCGACCGAAGGCCGATGCCGCGGATTACCGCGGCTCACGGGCTGGAAGCACCGTGCCACCTTACGCCAGAGGGCAGCCGCCGAACTCGTCACGCACCGGACGCGGTTTGGCCGATGAACACGAAATGGTGTGGCTGCCTGAAGGCGGGTACAATATGGAGCTGTGCGGGAGTGGTGAGCGATGTCTGAATCAACTCGAAAAGTGACGCTGACGTTCGGCGGCGAGGGTTTCGCCGACGGGCGGGTGCCGCTCACGCTGCTGGCTGAGAAGCTCAAGGCGTTGCAATCGCTCCTGTTTCACGCGGCGGCGACTGTGGAACACGACCCGGCCGGGCGACGCGGCCAGTGGGCAAACCGGTACCGGGATGCGGTGGAGCTTCGCTTCACTGACGCGCACCACAGCGAGTTAACGATTGAAGCGGAACTGCCAGCCACGAGCCTGTTCGACGACAACCTCGGCACGCGAGCGCTGGACTTGGCGTATGGCTTCGCCGAGGACGTTGAGGCGGGCCGTGGCGCTGATGCGTCACGCCGTGTACCAGACCGCCAGGAGCGCCTGCTGCTTCTGCGAACGCTCGAACAGCTTGCTCCCCGGTCACCCGAGGGTTACGCGCTCACGTTCGCGAATGGGTCAGCCGGGCATGCCGGGGTGCGCATCTCGGCTCAGACGCGGGCCAAGGCGCAGATGCTTATCTACCGCGAGTTGCTCGACGAACGGGGTGATGTCGAAGAGGCTCGCGTGGTGGGTACGTTAACCAAGATTCATTACGACGTCGCCCCACAAATGCTTTCGGTTCGCGTGTCAGCCGGGCAGGAGGTGCGGTGTTACTACGACGAGTCGCTTCGCGAGCAGGTGGCAAGCCTCTGCGCGGGAAGCATCGTTGAGGTCGTCGGCCTTGCGGGAAAGTCAGCCGGCGGACGTCTCAAGCAGATCGACTATGTCAAGACGGTTGACCCGGTCAGCATGGAGCCCGTCCGCATCACACGTTTTGAGCACAGTGGGCGGAGCTATCAACTTCGGGAGGCCATCGCGTTCAACGTCGAGTTTGCTGAAGGCGTGTGGGCGTACAGCAACGATGCGTTGGGCATTCGTGGGTTCGCCGACCGACGGGACGACGCCCTTCGTGAATTGCACGAGGCGTTCGACTTCGGGTACCGTGATATTGGCCTCGCCGACGAGTCGGCGTTGATCGGGAAGGCGATCGATATGAGGAGAGAGTTTCAGCGATTGGTGCGTTAACCGGGGGAAACTGACCATGCCACGCGGCGCCCGCGATATTGCATCGAATTTACAGCGCAAGGGATTTGTGCCTGATGAAGGCGATCATACCTTCTACCGTTTGTTCGTCGATGGAAAGAACACGGGAATTCGTACAAAAATCAGTCACGGCGAGAAGGAAATTCACGACGGATTGCTCGCGCAGATGGCGAAGCAAGCCCGCCTCGTGAAGAAGGAGTTTCTTGAGCTGGTCGATTGTCCGATGAGCGACGCGCGATATCTCGAACTGCTTCGCGAGCGAGGGCATCTCCCGAAGGCGGAGGGTTCGGGCATAGACAACCAGCAATAACAAGATCCGCTCGCAGTGGCGTCTCGTCGGCTCCGGCAGTTGTTCCCATCGCCGGAGGACTATTGACTGATGGCGGGCATGGGCGCGATAGCCATGATGCGTATAATAGTAAGTAGTTTCTTATTTGAGCAGTGCAAGAAAAGGTGCGTGATGTCCGGAAGAGCTGACATATTGGTCAAGACAAATTTGGGTAGGCCATTGGCGTTGGTCGAGGTGAAGAACCTTCCGCAGCTCTCGGAGGGGAGCGCGGTTGATGTTCTCAATGATGTTGTTCAGTCCTCGGCTGACGCGATTCCGTACGTGATGGTCGTGTCTCAGTCGGCCGGATTCATCTGGCAACTTAAACGCAATGACGCAACTGGTGGGTTGGATTATGGAAAGCCGCAGTTGCTGGACATGACTCCTGTCTTTCGTGAATACCTCACTGAAGCCGAGCTTGGCCGGTATATTCGCGGTGCAAACCTGAATCTGGTTTTAGTCCATTGGCTGGGGGATTTGGCTCGCGGGGGCTCGGCGGTTTTGCCGCAAACACGGGGAAACGGGCCGTTTTCTCAATTCGTCTCCGACATTCGGGGGGCGCAGGTCAATCTCGAAGCGTTGGTATGATCGTTTACGTCGAGTCAAATTTTTGTCTTGAGCTGGCCTTTCAGCAGGAGGAGGAAGCTCAAGCCGAGGAGATTCTTCAACTTGCCGAAGGCGGGCGGTTGGAACTTGTCTTTCCGCAGTTTGCGGTCAGCGAGCCGTTCTCAACGCTCAATCGGTACGACAACGAGCGGGGTCGATTTCTCACCGACCTGAACAAGCAGCTTTCTCAACTGAACCGTTCCGTGCCGCATCAAGGGATCGTTGCTGGAACGCAGCCGCTGGTTGCGACGCTAACCCGGATAGGACAGGACCAAACCAATCGGCTTGAGACGGTCGTCGCACGGATGCTTCGCTCTGGGCGAACGATTTCACTGACAGCGCCGCTGTTCGCTGACGCGCAGCGGCTTGAGGGGCTGTATGCCCTTTCTCCGCAAGACGCGATTGTTGGCGCGTCTGTACTGGGCGACCTTCAGGCGCAGAAGGCGGACCCGGACTCGCACGCGTTTCTGAGCCGTAATTCAAAAGATTTTAACCCAATGAAAGCAGCCTTTGGCGCGGTGGGTTGCCGGTATCTGTCCAAATTCCGCGACGGATTGCAATTCATTGGCTCGAAGATTTGAGTCGGCACGTGCCCGACAGATTCAATCGATGACCGAACAAACCCAAAAAGAACTCGGCAGAACGCTTTGGAACATCGCCGACACGCTGCGCGGGTCGATGAACGCGGACGACTTTCGCGACTACATGCTGTCGTTCCTGTTCCTGCGCTATCTTTCGGACAACTACGAGGCGGCGGCAAAGAAGGAGCTGGGCGGCGACTATCCGAAGGTCACGATTGACGAGGCGCAGGGCGCGGCGAAGACGCCACTGGGGATGTGGTACGAGAAGAACAAGAAGGACGTCGGGGATTTTGAGAAGCAAATGCGCCGAAAGGTGCATTATGTCATCAAGCCCGAATACGTATGGGACCACATCGTCCACCTGGCCAAGACGCAGAACGACGAACTGTTGAACACCCTTCAAAAGGGGCTTACGTACATCGAGGAAGATTCGTTCCAGAGCAGTTTCCAGGGGTTGTTCTCGGAGATCAACCTTGCCTCGGACAAGCTTGGGAGGAAGTACGCGGACCGCAACGCCAAGCTGTGCTCGATCATCTCGGAGATCGCCCGTGGGATGGCGCTTTTCTCGACCGACGTCGACACGCTCGGCGATGCGTATGAGTACCTGATCGGGCAGTTCGCGGCGGGGTCGGGGAAGAAGGCGGGCGAGTTTTATACGCCGCAGCAGATTTCGAGCATTCTGTCGGGAATCGTCACGCTTGACAGCCAGGAGCCGAAGACGGGCACGCGCGACAAGCTGGACCGCGTGTTTGATTTCGCGTGCGGGTCGGGGTCATTGTTGCTGAACATCCGACACCGGATGAAGGAATCGGGCGGCACGATCGGCAAGATTTACGGGCAGGAATACAACGTCACTACCTACAACCTGGCGCGCATGAACATGCTGCTGCATGGGTTGAAGGATACGGAGTTTGAGATCTACCACGGCGACACGCTCACCAATGCGTGGGACTGGCTGCGGGAGACGAACCCGGCGAAGAAGCCGCAGTTTGATGCGGTCGTGGCGAATCCGCCGTTCAGCTATCGGTGGGAAGCGAAGGACGAGGTGAGCGAGGACCCGCGGTTCAAGAACCACGGCGTTGCGCCGAAGAGCGCGGCTGACTTCGCGTTTGTCCTCCACGGGCTGCACTACCTGAAGGACGACGGGGTGATGGCGATCATTCTGCCGCACGGGGTTCTGTTCCGCGGCGGCGCGGAAGAGCGGATTCGCCGTAAGCTGCTGGAGGATGGGCATATCGATACCGTGATCGGGTTGCCGGCCAACCTGTTTTACTCGACCGGAATTCCGGTATGCATCCTGGTGTTGAAGAAGTGCAAGAAGCCGGACGATGTGCTTTTCATCAATGCCAGCGAACAGTTTGTGAAAGGCAAGCGCCAGAACCAACTGACGGCAGAGCACATCGACAAAATCATCAAAACGTACCAAACCCGGAAGAAGGAGGATCGATACTCAAAACGGGTGACGATGAAGGAAATTGAGGCCAATGACTACAACTTGAACATCTCAAGGTATGTCAGTACCGCGCAGGACGAAGTCGAGATCGACCTGGCGGCGACTCATGGCGAGCTTGTAAAAATCGAGAGCGCTATCCGTAAGGCAACGACCAAACACAATGAATTCCTGAGAGAGCTTGGGTTACCGCTGTTGCCATCGCCAGATGGTGATTCGTCGAGAGAGTAGGAGGAGCGAGGGCCGAAAATTTTGTTAGCATTTTGTTCGGTCTCTTGGTAACATGCGGGGATGAGCGAAAACTATGGGCCGAAGATGACGGGGTTGCAGTATGAGGCGTTATGCCGGCATGCGATATCGAGGTTGTATGGGGTGCCGGTGGATCAGATTCATGGGGGGCATCTGCTGGGGGTGACGAATCGGAGGCAGAAGACGCGGCATCAGATTGATTTGTACTGGACGGCATCGGATGGGGTGTGCGAGTACAAGGTGTTCGCCAATGCGAAATGGCGTGTTGACAGCGTGGACATGGCGGACGTGATGGAGTTGATTGGGGTTTGGCGGGACATCGGGATGCACAAAGCGATGATCATCACGAATTCCGAGTTCGACATCGGGGTTAGGAAGCAGGCGGAGGAGAAGGGAATTGCGTTGTTGATCGTTCGGCCGTGCGTTGATCTCGGGGGGCTGGGGGTGAAGAAGGTGGATGTGGTGGTGCAGGAAGTGGAGAAGATCGCGGCGGAACGAACGGAGCCGGTGTTTGGGTTTGAGGTGGTGCATAAGGGATGGGGACCCTTCGACGGGGCTCAGGGCAGGGGAATGGAGAATGGAAAATTGAAAATGGAAAATGAAGCGGGCGCTTCGCGAGAGAGTGGAGCAGTAGAGGGAGAGAGCGCGGAAGAGCAAGGGGGGATGTGGTTGATTGGGGGTGGTGGAGGTGACGGGGAAGTGGAGGGGGTGGAGAATAAGGCGATGGGGACGGGGGAGATTCCGAATAAGATGATGTGAGGAGGACCCTTCGACTGCGCTCAGGGCAGGGGCACGGAGGCACGAAGAAGTAAAAGCGGAGGCAATTAACCACAGAGAACACAGAGGGCACAGAGAAAGTCACAGAGAAAGATAACGAAAGAGATTTAACCGCGGATTGCGCGGATGGCCGCGGATGAAGAGAAAAGCGAAGCGGAAGGATTTCAAAAAGGTTTGTATCTGCGGCTGGGGAGGTTTTCGTCTGGCAGATCCTTCGCGTTGCTCAGGATGACAGCGGGCGATTTGAGATTTGAGATTGCAAAGAAAAGGGTTTTATCTGCGGCCATCTGCGTCATCTGCGGCCAGAGGGTTTTCGTCTTGTGGGTTTTTCGCTTTGCTCGGGATGACGGGGGTTGATTTCAGATTTCAGATTTCAGATTTGAGAAAAAGGGGATTGTATCTTTGTGCATCTGTGGCATCTGTGGCGGAAAAGGGGTTTCTTCCCGCGGGTCCTTCGCTGTGCTCAGGATGACATTGGGGGCGGTTGCGGGCTACGGCAACGGCCCACGGCCGGCCCAGTGTTGTTCGAGGCCGACTACGCCGGAGAGGACGATGGCGGCGGCGATCATCCCCAGAATAATCAAGCTGAAAATCACCCCCGCCTCGCGCGGGACCTGGGACATTCGCCTGCACTTAATCGACTTGTAGACAATCGAAACCGCACCGGCCAGCGGGATCAGCATGAAGGGCCAGACCTTGTCCGACCAGATCGGCAAGGGATCGAGGAAGGGCGTCCAGGCCAGGATTGAGATCGTGATCATTCGTCCCCCTCTCGCCCGGCGCGGTAAGCGGCGTCGATGATGGCCAGCAGGTTTAGCATCCCCGCGACGGCGGTATAGAGCACGCCGAGCTCATTGGTGCGGGCGTGCGATCGTGCGCCCAATGGCTCGGCCAATCCCGCCACCTTGGGCCGGGATGCCATGACGCTTCCCCACGAAGCCGCCAGATCGAGCGGCCCGGCCAGCACTTGGGCGATGAACCACGGCTTGTTGCGAATCTCATCCAAAGGATGGACCTGCATCACCCACCCAATCGAGCCCGGCTCGGGTTCTTCGGCGATGCGGTCCTGCGTAATGACATCCCTCTGCTGAGTATTGGGATTGCGGCGCTCGCCGTACTCTCGGACAACCACGAGCGGCTGGCCGTGGTCGCCATAGCCGGGCACTTCCAAAACCTTCACGCCGCCCACCAGCAGGCCGGCGATGAACAACGCCATGATCGTCGCGCCGACGACAAACCCCCGTACACGCTGACCCATCAGCCAATAACCGGCACCCGGCACCAGCCAGGAGGCGATTGCAACGACAGGCACAGGAACATTTGACGAGGAGTTGGCCAGCATCAGGGCGTGCTACTGTATCCGCCTGCCTCAAAGGGGCAAGAGTGGGAGGCTTCGACACAGTGCGAAGGGTCCGTGACACTTTAGGCGGCCTTCTTCTCCCTCCACCCGTACGCCGGGGGGAGGGTTGGGTAGGGGGCCTGCAAGACCACCGCCTTGCAAGGGAATTTGGATCGCAAACAACCCCCTCCCTACCCTCCCCCGGCGT
>DAIRGS010000485.1:0-2908 GCA_036794395.1 Tepidisphaeraceae bacterium
TCTCCACCTCATCGCCGCGGCGCATGCGGACGACCGGTCCAAGAACCGGTCCCGAATAGCCATATGACCGCGTCGGCTTGCCCTTGAGGAAGGCGTGCCGTCCGGACGTGACTTTCAGTTTTACCGCGCCTCCTTGTTTTGCCGCGTCGATCAGCGCTGGGATAGGCAAGCGCGTGTTGAAGCGCACCGACTCGCTCTGCGCGACGCGAGCGCCGATCAAGCCGCCAACGAGGCCGCCCGATACCATTGCGGCAGATCCGTTTGTAAATTGGCGTCGGGTCAACATCGATTGCAGAGCTCGCCTTAATTATTCCATTCGAGCCAATGTGAACGCGAAGTAGTACCACATCAGGGGCCATCGGCATTTTGGCGCACTATTGGGGACCGGCCAGTAAACGTCACGTGCTTTGACCGACGGTATCGGGAACCGATAATGACGGCAGATGTTTCTTTGGCCTGATAGAGGAGAAATCCGGATGACATCTTCGGCTGACCGTTTGCCTCCACGCCCTCCCGGTCAAGACTCTTTGCGCGAACAGAACTTCAGTCGTCGTGAACTGTTACTGGGAGCCGGCACTGCGAGCCTGGCAGCCCTCGCGAGCCGGCGTGGCCACGCGCAAGCCGCGGCGCCGTCCCCCAATCACATCATCCGAATTGCACCCATCTCGCTGGAAATAGGGTCGAACAAGGTCATCCGGACCACAGGCTACAACAATAGGGTTCCAGGACCACCACTCCGTCTAAAGGAAGGCACGCCGGTAACCATCAACGTTATCAATGATTCCGGCTATCCCAACCTGGTCCACTGGCATGGACTGTTCGTCCCACCCCTGCAAGACGGCGCCGTGGAAGAGGGTTCGCCGATCATCCCGCCCGGGGAATCGCTGCTTTACAGCTTCACGCCCAAACCCGCGGGCACGCGGTGGTACCACAGCCACGCCATGGCGATGACTGACCTCAATCGCAGCACGTATTCCGGCGAGTTCGGCTTTCTCATTATCGACCCGGCCGCGGGCGATCCCGGTCGATATGACCGCGAAGTCATGCTCGCCGCCCACCATTGGGAAGGTTCTTGGGTGAGTATGCAGGACATGCACAAGGGCCCGCCACCCGACAACGGGTTGGAGGCCATGTACCGTTCGGCTACTCTTGGTGATCGGATGCTGGGGCACGGTGAGCCGATCCGTGTACGCGAGGGAGAGCGGGTGCTGTTCCGCATGCTGAACGCCAGTGGCAGTATGGGCATTTCACTTGCGCTGTCGGGCCACCGATTCACAGTTATCGCGCTGGACGGCAACCCCGTGCCCACGCCAACGACCGTGGACGTGTTGAAGCTGGATGTGGCTGAACGGGCGGACATCATCGTGGAAATGAACAATCCCGGCGTTTGGGTGTTCGGATCGACCGATGACGACGACCGCAACATGGGTATGGGCGTCGTCGTCGAGTATGAGAATCGAAGCGGAGATCCGCGCTGGGCACCCCCTTCCAAAGCAGCCTGGGACTATACAGCGTTCGGTACGAGTGGTCCGGCCGCTGCGCCAGACGAGACCATCAACCTGAAATTCGAGAAGATTCCGGGAGGCCGTGGCGGTTACAACCGCTGGACTATCAACGGCAAGTCCTGGCCACATACCAATCCGCTACTGACCGTGCAGCGCGGCAAGCGATATCGCCTTGCCATGAACAATAACAGCGGCGACGAACATCCCGTTCACCTGCATCGGCATAGTTTCGAGGTCACCAAGGTTGGTGACAAAACCACATCAGGGCTGATGAAGGACACGATCAGTATGCCGCGCTATTCCACGGCGGAGATCGACTTTGTGGCTAGCGATCCCGGCAACACGCTGTTCCACTGCCATCATCAGGACCACATGGATGAGGGTTTTGCGGGACTGATAACCTACGCGAGCAGCTAGGCGTCCTTTCGCCAATCCCCTATCAGCCCATCGACTGACCAGGACCCGGCGCCCACAATGGCGAGGTAGATGCAACCGAGCAGCATCGTGAGGTCGGTGCGCGCTTCGTGCATCATGCTCCAGAAGCCGGTGCGTTTGATGTCGCGGGCCAAGTGAAAAATCCAGATGTCATGCCCAAGCAGGATCGGAAGCTTGGTTGAGATCAGCGCTACGATCATGATGATGATCAGCGGAATCGCGGCGAGACGGGTAAGGAGCCCAATGATGATGAGCAGGCCGCATACGGTTTCGACGACACCGACGAATGGCCCCGTCACGTCGGGCAAGGGAATGCCGATCCTGGCGAAGCGTCCCGCGCCCAGAATGTCCGGGAAAATCAACTTCTGAATGCCTTCCGGCAGAAAAACGACAAGGCCCACCGAAAGCCGCACCAGCACGGTCCAGCCGGAAGCTTCGGTGTGGAGAATATCAGCCCATTTCATTGTCATTCAATTTTTCCCGGGCAACGGTATCTTACAGGCGAATTTTTATTTTTTCCGTGTGATGTTGGGGATTTCTGTCGGATACTGAAGCCATTATCGTCTCCCCGGATTTACACCAATGGGCGGAAACGCTTGGCTGCTGTATCGGTTCCCGATATCGTCGATCGATATTTGGGCCGAATCGCATGAATCTGGACCATGAAGTTCAACGACTTGCTCACCGGCTTTATCCGGCTGCATATCCTGCATCATGCGGCAGAGCAGGAAATCTATGGCCAGTGGATGATCGACGAGCTGGCGCACCACGGCTATCGCCTCAGTCCCGGGACGCTGTACCCGATGCTTCACGCGATGGAACGCAACGGCTATCTGACCTCGCGCGTGCAGCGCGAGGGCCGCGTCGGGCGAAAACTCTACAAAGCAACCAAACTGGGCAAACAGGGGCTCGCATTGGCGAAGGTCCGGGTTCGGGAATTTACCGGCGAAGCGATGAAGCACTGAGGC
>DAIRGS010000188.1:0-13531 GCA_036794395.1 Tepidisphaeraceae bacterium
GGGGGGGAGTGGGAGAGGGGGGGAGGGGGAGAAAGTTAAAGAGGGTGGGCAGGCCCTTCGACTGGGCTCAGGGCAGGGGGAGGAGGCGCCGGTGGTGGCGCGGTCGGTGCCTTTGTTTTCGGATGTTTTGGGGTTGTCGGCGAAATTGGATTTGGTGGCGACGGAGGGGGATTTGGCGATTCCGGTGGAGACCAAGCGGGGGCGGGTGCCGGAGAATGCGGAGAGGTGTTGGGAGCCGGAGCGGGTGCAGTTGATGGGGCAGGGGCTATTGCTGCGGGAGCATGGGTATCGGTGCGATCATGGGATGTTGTATTTTGCGGGGTCGCGGACGCGGGTGAGGGTGGATTTTACGGAGGAATTGGAGAGCCGGACGCGGGAGCTGTTGGCGGCGGCCAGGGTGGCGTCGACGGCGACGGAGCTTCCGCCGCCGCTGGAGGATAGCCCCAAGTGCAATGGGTGCTCGCTGGCGGGGATTTGTTTGCCGGACGAGACCAATGCGCTGCTGGCGGCGCCGGGGGGGCCGGCGGAAGTGGGGGCTGATGGGACGACGGAGATCACGGTCGATGGGCGGCCGGTGCGGCGGCTGTATCCGGTGCGGGATGATGCCACGCCGTTCTATGTGCAGGAGCAGGGGGCGTATGTGGGGTGCTCGAAGAAGCGGATCACGGTGAAGAAATCGGGGGTGGAGCTGGCGAGCGTGAAATTGCAGGATGTGAGCCAGTTGGTTTTGTGCGGGAACGTGCAGGTGAGCACGCAGGCCGTGCAGGTGTTGTGCGAGGCGGCGATCCCGGTGGTGTATTTGAGCATGGGGCACTGGTTTTATGGGATCGCGCAGGGGATTACCCTGCGCAATGCGTATGACCGGGCGGCGCAGTTTCGGGTGGCGGGGGAGCCGGCGGCGTGTCTGGGGTTTGCGAAACAGATCGTCAGGGATAAAGCGGAGAACCAGCGGACGCTGATGCGGCGGAATGCACCGGCGGACAACGCGACCGAGCGGGCGGTTGGGGATATTGATGAATTGATAAAACGGATCGCGGGGATGGAATCAATCGAGACGCTGCTGGGGATTGAGGGGGCGATCGCGGCGGCGTATTTCGGGCGGTTTGCGACGCTGCTGAAGCCGCGGGATTTTGATGCGCAATGGGATTTTGCGGGGCGGAACAGAAGGCCGCCGCGTGATCCGGTGAATGCGTTGCTTTCGTTTGGGTATGCGATGCTGGCCAAGGAATGCAGCGTGGCGCTGCTGGCGGAGGGGTTGGACCCGTGGTGGGGTTTGTATCATCAGCCGCGGCACGGGAGGCCGGCTTTGGCGCTGGACATCATGGAGCCGTTCAGGCCGGCGGTGGTGGATTCGGCGGTGATCTCGGCGATCAATATGGGGATGGTGCAGCGATCGAGCTTTGATGTGGGGTCGAGCGGGTGCATCCTGAAAGCGGACGGGCGGAAGGCGTTTATCCGGGCGTATGATGGCCGGTTGGATCAACTGATTACGCATCCGATTTTTGATTATCGCTGTTCGTGGCGGGTGGTGATTCGATTGCAAGCCCGGCTGCTGGCGCGATGGTTTCGGGGGGAGATACCGGTTTATACGAGCGTGACGACGAGGTGAGCCGGGCCGGATTGTTCGCCATGGCGCGGAGACAGGGAGACAGGGAGACAGGGAGACAGGGAGACAGGGAGTGGGTTTTCGTCAAGTCGGCATGAACACGCGGGTGGCGCCGGCTCACAGGTTTTGAATCGCTTTCGCGGCCTGGGAAGAGATGAACGGTCAGTAGTACGAGCAAGAGTGATGATGCAATGACGACGCGGCGGCACTACATTGTGAGCTACGACATCTCCGACGACAAACGGCGAGGGAAGGTGTTCGATCATCTGGAAGGCCGGGGGGACCATGCGCAGTTCTCGGTGTTCTTCTGCCAACTCAACCCCCGCGAGCTGGCGCAACTTCGGGCGGACCTGACGGGGATCATCAACAACGCCGAGGACCAGGTGCTGCTGGTGGACCTGGGGCCGGCTCATAATCCGCTGGATGGCGGGATTGAATGCCTGGGAAAGACGATGGCCGTGCGATCGAGGGTGATAGTGGTTTGACCAGGCCGTGGTGAGCGGACAGTGGAAAGTAAAATGGAAGCGGGGGGCGGGGGGCGGATATGGAATTGCGTATTGCGGCTCGGGTATTGGGAAAAGGTACAGGTTGTCAGTTGTGAAAGGTGCGATTGTTTCCCCATCATTTCCCCACCCCCCATCGCGGACTGGCTGTCGAGAATCGACATTCTGGGTGGGGGGCGGTAGAATGGGAACTGGTGACGGGAAGCCGAACGCAACAGCCGTCGCGTTTTTGAGGGCGTCGGGAAACGCTTTGGAGAAACCGTGATACCAAACACTGGCGGCGAACCGATTCCGTCGCGCACATCGCGCCAATCGCCCCGCGAGCGGCGGCGTGGTGCGCAACCCGCGGCAACCCCGCGAACTCTTTGGCAATTGAATAGTTATGTTCAAGAATCAGGGCGGTTTGCACGACCAATGTCGATGGTATTTACCAGGCTCGCGCAAACCGACCCGGTAAACGTTGCCTGTCAGCCAGTTACGACGGCAGGCCCTTCCGCGCTCAACAGAGCGCGGCCCCATTGAAGCTTGTGGTATTCGTACCGGCAGCGCATCCGCAAAACGCCTTCCGCGCTCAACAGAGCGCGGCCCCATTGAAGCGCATCCCCCCCCCACCGACAATTAACCGGAGATCGCCCTTCCGCGCTCAACAGAGCGCGGCCCCATTGAAGCGTAGGCTACCCGTTCGACTCCGTCGTGGGGTTTGCGGCCTTCCGCGCTCAACAGAGCGCGGCCCCATTGAAGCTCGAACAACAGTGCGTTCGCCGTCGTCTGGGCGGTGACCTTCCGCGCTCAACAGAGCGCGGCCCCATTGAAGCTATAAGGTGGTCTGCGTCAAAGCCCGCCCGGTCTCCCTTCCGCGCTCAACAGAGCGCGGCCCCATTGAAGCTGGCATGGGATAGACTCCATGGCCCGCGTCCGGCAGGCCTTCCGCGCTCAACAGAGCGCGGCCCCATTGAAGCCGATCCACCGTGCCCGACGAGCAGACCTGGGCGGACCTTCCGCGCTCAACAGAGCGCGGCCCCATTGAAGCGGTCCACACCGGGGGAATATATCCATGCGGATAGACTGCCTTCCGCGCTCAACAGAGCGCGGCCCCATTGAAGCGTGGCCGCTAGTACCGCTGTCAAAGCGTGCGACAACCTTCCGCGCTCAACAGAGCGCGGCCCCATTGAAGCAAAACCACCGAGACCACCGAGACCACCGATAGGCCGCCTTCCGCGCTCAACAGAGCGCGGCCCCATTGAAGCCTTCAATTGGGGACCGGAAAGAATCCGCCGCTGAACCCTTCCGCGCTCAACAGAGCGCGGCCCCATTGAAGCGCCCTCTCGCACCGCTTCCCGCCACAACTGCCGCGGCCCTTCCGCGCTCAACAGAGCGCGGCCCCATTGAAGCTGGTGGCACCAAGCTCCTTCGCCAGCAAATTCTCGTCCTTCCGCGCTCAACAGAGCGCGGCCCCATTGAAGCATTTTTCGGCAAAAGCAGTTCAGCGCCCACGGCGTTCCTTCCGCGCTCAACAGAGCGCGGCCCCATTGAAGCGACTCCGATCTTGATCGTTTCACGTCTCATATCGATCCTTCCGCGCTCAACAGAGCGCGGCCCCATTGAAGCCATGATATGTATCTCCACCCCAATACGGTGGGGCACCCCTTCCGCGCTCAACAGAGCGCGGCCCCATTGAAGCAATGCGGAAACGCCTCACGTGTGGCGAAGGCGGTAAACCTTCCGCGCTCAACAGAGCGCGGCCCCATTGAAGCTGGCACGAGCAGGTGGTGTGCGCGAAGTGCCACGGGCCTTCCGCGCTCAACAGAGCGCGGCCCCATTGAAGCAAGTCAGTGGCCTACGTCGGCGATTCCATGAATTCCCCTTCCGCGCTCAACAGAGCGCGGCCCCATTGAAGCTTGGCTGGCTTCCAGTCGCCCCCCGTGTCGATATCGCCTTCCGCGCTCAACAGAGCGCGGCCCCATTGAAGCGTCCAATTTGGCGCTGCCGTTGCGCGATCCGGAATTGCCTTCCGCGCTCAACAGAGCGCGGCCCCATTGAAGCTTGATGCGGGTTGCGGTGGGCATGTGACTCCAAAAACCTTCCGCGCTCAACAGAGCGCGGCCCCATTGAAGCATCGACAACGCCAATGTTCCGTCCTATGAGAAAGTGCCTTCCGCGCTCAACAGAGCGCGGCCCCATTGAAGCGTCCGACTCCCGCCCCGCGTACATCCCGCCACAGAAGCCTTCCGCGCTCAACAGAGCGCGGCCCCATTGAAGCCAGTACATCGCCTTGCGCTGGGCCTTGGTCAGCGAGCCTTCCGCGCTCAACAGAGCGCGGCCCCATTGAAGCTTTTGTCGCCACCGAGTAATCCCCTCCCCTCGGGCGCCTTCCGCGCTCAACAGAGCGCGGCCCCATTGAAGCGAGAAGGGTGTGGATGGGGAGGGTCATGGTTATTTCCCTTCCGCGCTCAACAGAGCGCGGCCCCATTGAAGCCGCGCCAAGTGGTTCCACGATGGGCGCCACTACGGCCCTTCCGCGCTCAACAGAGCGCGGCCCCATTGAAGCTAGGAAGGGACGGGGAAGAATTATCTGGGTTTCTTTTCCTTCCGCGCTCAACAGAGCGCGGCCCCATTGAAGCCCATCTCGTGCTCGCGGCGGCGTTGCTGGTGTGGGCCTTCCGCGCTCAACAGAGCGCGGCCCCATTGAAGCGAAATCGTCGGTGAGTTTTCACGGGGATCGCGGACTCCTTCCGCGCTCAACAGAGCGCGGCCCCATTGAAGCTGTGGCGGGATGTACGCCTGACGAGCTTGGGGGATCCTTCCGCGCTCAACAGAGCGCGGCCCCATTGAAGCCGCTCGACGCGCACTTCCGTAGCGGAGAAGTGGCGTCCTTCCGCGCTCAACAGAGCGCGGCCCCATTGAAGCTTGATCGGCTAGGACGAACACGTCCTGAGCTTCCGCCCTTCCGCGCTCAACAGAGCGCGGCCCCATTGAAGCGAGAATACGTTTCCACGACACTTCCACAGTCGCATCCTTCCGCGCTCAACAGAGCGCGGCCCCATTGAAGCACGCTGACGGCCGGTGCGGTCACGTCGGGCAACATCGCCTTCCGCGCTCAACAGAGCGCGGCCCCATTGAAGCATGAGCAACGCAGGGAATATCAACGAGTTCGTCGTTCCTTCCGCGCTCAACAGAGCGCGGCCCCATTGAAGCATTTCCCACTTGTCTTCAGCATCGCCGAACCCAAACCCTTCCGCGCTCAACAGAGCGCGGCCCCATTGAAGCTCCCGTGGGTAGAGTTTGTCAATGCCGACGTTTTCACCCTTCCGCGCTCAACAGAGCGCGGCCCCATTGAAGCTTTGCTCTTGAATCGGTTCACGAATTGGCCCTCCCGCCTTCCGCGCTCAACAGAGCGCGGCCCCATTGAAGCCGGCCGGCAAGCGGGTCTGCCACATCGATGGCGATCCTTCCGCGCTCAACAGAGCGCGGCCCCATTGAAGCGATTAAGACGGTGATCAACGGGCCTTACAGCCCCCCCCTTCCGCGCTCAACAGAGCGCGGCCCCATTGAAGCTCCCGTGGGTAGAGTTTGTCAATGCCGACGTTTTCACCCTTCCGCGCTCAACAGAGCGCGGCCCCATTGAAGCCGGCATTGAAAGACGGTGCGCCGCTGAGGGGTCCAGAGCCTTCCGCGCTCAACAGAGCGCGGCCCCATTGAAGCCCCTTGTGCCGAGCTTTTAAGGTATCGGTGGTCAGGCCTTCCGCGCTCAACAGAGCGCGGCCCCATTGAAGCAAGAATCGTGTCTCGGCTTTATTGCAATACCAGCCGCCTTCCGCGCTCAACAGAGCGCGGCCCCATTGAAGCCGTTCAAGCGACCATTGGGGATGACTTACATCATGTCCTTCCGCGCTCAACAGAGCGCGGCCCCATTGAAGCCACCGCATCGCCCGTGCGATCGCCTCGTGTAAGCGACCTTCCGCGCTCAACAGAGCGCGGCCCCATTGAAGCCTTCCCAGTCACGTTCCCCGTCGAAATCGTCGTACCCTTCCGCGCTCAACAGAGCGCGGCCCCATTGAAGCATCGTCCAGCGGCTTCCATCGTCAACGGCAGTCTACCCTTCCGCGCTCAACAGAGCGCGGCCCCATTGAAGCTCCTTGATCAACTCCATGATCAATCGAGCGGAGGATCCTTCCGCGCTCAACAGAGCGCGGCCCCATTGAAGCCACTAACTCACAATTTCCGGGATGGAGACGGCGGATAAACAGAAACAGCCCCCGACCGGAGTCGGGGGCCGTTTCGATTGAAGTGTGGGATCAACTCCCCAGAATTATCCCAGCTTCTTGGCCGCATCGGCCGGGACTTCGACCTTGGTCGAGCCCACATTGCTGAATTCAACGGTGGTGGTGCGATCGACTTCTTGATCGTTGCCGTTTCGGCTAACTTTGCCAGAGACGTGCGAGGTGTACTTCGAGATCGCGCCGTCCTTGACCCACACCTTGAGGGTGGCCTTGGCGTCGGTGATTTCGGGAGCAGCCGCGGCGTTTCCGCCGTTACCACCACCGCCACGACGACCACCGCGACCGCCACCCATGAGGGAAGCCTTGGCGGCTTCTTCGGTGAGATCGCCGCTCATGGCGCCGTCGGCCATGGTGAGGCTCTTGGTCTTGGAGATCATGTCCTTGACGGTCTCCGCCGGGAGCATCGGAGCGCCCTGAGGCCCGCCACGGCCAGCACGACGAGCACCACCGCCGTTGCCGCCATTGCCGCGGGCGGCCATCATCTCTTCCATTGTCATCCACTCGCCGTCCTGGTTCTGCATGACGGTCTTATCGCCCTTGCGATAGGTCGTGCGGTCGTTGCCGCCCTGCTGACTGGTGATAGCGGTAACTCCACCGGCCGTCTTGCCTTCCTGCGGTCCGCCGCCGAACCCGCCACGGCCACCGCCCCCACCGCCGCCTCCACCACCGGCGTTTTCAACGGCAGTCTTCCAGCTGTAATTGGTGCCGAGCTTGTCGGCGGCTGCTGTCGCATCGCCCTTCGCGTCGGCGTAACACATCATCGCCGAGCCGGCGACCAAAGCCAACGTGCTGCAGAATACTGTCCTGATCATAGCGATCCTCCGAGAAATGAGTTCCCTCTACTGTGTTGATGCACGGGAGCGAGTGACGTTCAATCGTCCCGGATTTTTGCCTGTTTTGAACTGTGAATGACCGAGCCTAAATCGTTCGACGCCTTTTCAGGAACGCACAAAATTTAAAACGGATCACTGAAGGAATGAAATCCGAACACTCCGCCTACACCTCAACCGTCGCCGGCCGAAGGTTCCGCTGTGAGTCCTCGACGCTTTAGTACCGCCTGGATTGCGATACCTTCCAAATATTTTTTTGTTTTTCTCGCGATGAGTTTGGCGGCAGAGAGATCAAACTGACTGCTTTTGGCGAGGGTTCAGTGCGACCCCAAGCAACACTTTTAGACTCCAGAATGCAGCGGACGACTTCATAAAGTCGTGACGAAAGAATGAAACACCCGCCGCCTGGCGCATGAGACCGTATTATCGTATTATCAATAAATTTTACCTATGCCGTGCATAACTCTCGGTGCAGAATAGTGTAAGGCGATACAATTAAGCTCGGCAGTTAAGGATCTGTTTATCACGCGATCATTACTTGTAACCGGCGGCATGTTTAATAATCCCGAGTCCCCTTACCAAATGCACATCTCCGCAGTGCAAATCACTCGATTCCGAAACAAATATTGGGCGCAGATGATTGAGACGTCGGGCATCGGGCAGGTACAATGACCCCGAGGCATCATGGCTACGATCACGGTAAAGATTTCGGACCCGGTTGAGCAGCGGCTCCGTCGTCTGGCGAAAGCAGCGGGTAAGCCGATTGAACAATTCGCCGGTGAAGTTCTTGAGTCGCAAGCCGCTCCAGACCAAATCCTCCATGCCATCAGCGGTTCCGTTCAGACGCGGTTTTCGGAATCAGGTATGACCGAAGACGAGTTGGCCGAGCGGCTGGAGAAGGAAGATCACGCGGCGCGCGGGGTGCGTTACGATGAGTGATGGGGGCGAGCGAGTCGTTTTTGATTGCAACATCTTCGCGCAAACTCTTATCACTCCGTCCGGGAACTCCGGTCGATGCGTGCAGCGAGTTCTTGAGGGAAGAATCAGCTTGTTCTGGAGTGAGTACGTTCTCGGAGAGATTTGAAGGATTCCCGAAAAGCAGACGCAAAAGCGATTGGGTGTTGCTCCAGATCACGTTGAATCGCTCATCGCTCGGCTGATACCCTTCGCCCATTTGGTTGAGAACCCTCCGTCTGTGTACCAGCACCCGATTGACCCCAAGGATTCGCATTACGTTGACCTTGCGATCGCAAGCAATTCGAAGCTCATCGTGAGCCGTGATAAGCACTTGTTGAATCTAATGAATCCATTGAAGGCGGGGGCGCAGCAGTTCAAGGCAAAGTTTCCAAGCCTTGCGGTGTTACAGCCGGAGCAACTGCTGGAGTTGCTTCGTGAAATGCCGTAGGCGGATCCATCTCTTTTGGGAAGGGGCGGATTGACCCTTCCGCCTCGCGATGAGCTTCGCCGGCAACCCCAAAAATGACCGGCGAGTTAAGCACCCAAGCAAACGCCAGCTTTTTTTAGCTCAGTTGCCAGCAACTTGCCTAAGGATCGTTGCCCATCCGCATTCAATCCGGTTGGACGAGCCAGCGGAATGTTCCATCCTGCCACCCCAATCCTGCCGCGCGGCGTTTCGGCGACCCTCACGTTCCAGCGTATGCGAGCGAGCGTTCCGTCAGCAATGATGCGTGCGTCAGGCAGGATATCTGAGAGGTTGCTCATCACCCGAGCGCTGGTAAGGATGACGACGCGCAGCGGAAACTGCTCGATCTGCCGTCGAAGAAACAACACGTCCCGCCGCAAAACCAAAGTGGCCTGCGCACGATCCGCACGGAAAAGGCCAGACCAAACCGGATCGGTCGCTTCCTGCACAAGGTCAAGATGCGCGGCTGATCGGCCTGAATACGAGAACCCCATACCGTCAATAACGCGGCTCAGGCCGTTGAACCAACCATTGTAGATTGGCTTGTTCGGATCAAAATACGCCCGCATCCGGGCGATCGCCGCCTGGGCTCGCACGTCATCAATCCCGCCCCGATCGACAACACCTAATGATCGCAGCGTCTCGAACCGTCGTCCTGGCCCATCAAGCTCCTCGCCGCCCCGATTGAGGTATTCTCGGCGAGAAGGATTGATCCCAATCGTCGCGATGGAGGCAGAAAAGAGATCGCCGAAGAAGAGAACAGGCAATGACCCCGGCACGGTGGACGGAATTGGGTCCGCCCGAACTCGGTCCAAGAAAAAGTCCGGCGGGTCAGACACGCGCCCCCTCCTCTCAATCGCTTAAAATGGGCCCGATACGATTCGAACGTACGACCTCGTCCTTATCAGGGACGCGCTCTAACCAACTGAGCTACGAGCCCGACAAAAATGTCAGGGTGGGGGATTGTAAGCAGGGGCATCGGCATGTCAATTCACGGGGAATCACGCAAAAATGGCTCAAACATCCCACGTCAGCGATTCCAAATGGGCCTGAATATCGCCGGCGCTTTGAAACCGCGCGAGGATGAGGGAATCCTTTAGCCCACGAATGATGTCTTTTACGACTTTGGGCTGTTGGGCGTAGTGGGTGCGCCCGCCCACGATGATGTGGAAAACCTGGATCAGATTCAGCACGTCCTTGTAGATTTTGCTCTTGGTTGGACGGCCAAGGTCGAAGAAATCCAGCAGTTTCACTTCGAAGCTGATGCCCTGACGGCGGATCATGATGTTGTCGTCGTGGATGTCGCCGTGGTATTCGCCGCGGGCGTGGATGGGGGAGATGCCTTTGGCCAGCCCATACAGCACGTGCAGCGCTTCAAACGGAGTCAGCCGCTGGTCCGGCTGGGCCTGGAGGAATTCGCTGAGCTTTCGGCCCTCGACCAGCTCGCTGATCACCACCATCACCTTCCTCCGCTTTACATATGTGGTTTCCTGGTGGTGGTACTGCATAAGGATGGAGCAGTGCCGGAGGGCGTCGAGCTTGCGGGCGTAGGCGATGGCGGCCGTGCCCATGGGGTCGCGGTGGGGGTAATAGAATTTGGCCGCCCGGCGAATTCCCGTATTGCGCTCGACGATTGCGTAAACCTCGCCCTCCCAACCGCTTCCGAGCGGGCGCTCGACGACGTACTTCCCCGCGACCGCCTTGCCCGGCGGGAAGTCGAATCGCTTTACCTTGCCGGGTCGGTACATCACTGTGATCTTGCCTGAGGGGTAACTATTTTCAATGCCGGCCCCCTCCCCCGGCCCCCGTATCCTTACCACATCCCCTGCTGAATACTCGGATTGGGAAACACGACCCGTTTATAACGCCTTGGCAGGGGGTGGTACGGTAGAATGACGGCAGATGGACTTTCTCAAAACCATCGGCGGGAAGGTGGCAACGGGCATGGTCGCGCTGGCGGTCGTCGCCGCGGGGATCTCGTGGTACGAGATGGACCCGGGGACCCGCCATGAGATCGTTTCCGGCACGGTTCGCATTTTCTCGTGGCTGGGGATTGTGCTGATGGTGCCCTGGGTGACCTTCTTTCTGATTGGCCGGGTCGCGAAATTAGAAAGTAACCTGGCAGGCGGCGCTTTGGTAGCTGCTTACACCGCCATCGAAGCAGTTGTGCTTGCATGGCTTTTTTCGTGGTCGCTCAAAGGGCCGACGGCCGTGGGCTTCTTCTGTGCGGCGGTGCTGGTGGCCGCCGCGTATAATTTACTTGCGTGCGATTGGATCGCGGAGAAGGTGGAGTAGCGATGCGTAGCCTAGGGATAACCATTTGCGCGGCGCCACTGAGTGATGGACGCCTGGATCTTGCTGCGCGACGCTCCGGCAAAGGACTGATCCAACAGGGCAATCAGACGAGTTGCTGTGGCCACATTCGCGCTGGCAGTAGAGCCCGACTCAGCATCTTGCCGCTCCATTTGATAATCCGCACGAATTCGCGCTGTGTGAAGTACCTGAAGCGTGGCACCGGCATCCATGAGGTCAAACACTCCACTATTAATAAGGCAAAGACGAACCTCGCCGTGAGCAGCCGCCCCCTTGCCAACCGGGAATTTCAGCGAGCGCAGATGTTCCGCGGCGACGTTGAAGACCGCGTAATAGCATCTGCTTACCGACGTGCGACGTTCGGCGGCGCTGGCGCTGGCCGCGAGTTGGACTGCAAGCCGCTGGAATTCTCGCGGATCCATGTGTCAGATGAGATAAAAGAGCAGGGCGATGCGACCAAGAATGTCGGCGGGTACAGACGTTATCCATCGCTTGGTGTAAGCAGATTTTTGCGCCAAGCCGACTTCAACGCTGGCCCTAATCCATATGTCGATTACTACGGTTTCGACGCCTTCAACCTCTGGATCGGGCTCGACCGAAACCTCAAGATTCTCGATGGGCTTGAAGCATTCGTCGGCAAGTCGCAACGCGGTTTCCAAGTGATTGAGCAGATTATGCGCTTCACAGTAGCTAATGACCTCTTCACTCAGAACATGGGTCGTTATGATTGCGGACATATATGGCAAGTGTCGCGGAGTTTAAATCTAATGAATAAGGATAGTTTACGACGAGTTACGAAACCTGACAAGTTGAGGTGTCGTTTCGTCCGGATTTGATTCGGCGCAAACGTGTCTGAGGTCTCATCGTGCGTACAATTGTTGAGATGCCACGTATCATCCGGCGACGTACATTATTCAGTGGCTTGAACGGAGCGTAGTCGATGCCCAGCAGCAATCAACGCGTCGGCGAATTCGTCCTTCTGGATCGGATTAACCGGGGGACGTTCGGCGAAGTATGGAAGGCCCACCATCACGTGTGGACCGATCAACTCGTCGCGATCAAGATCCCCACCGATCCGCAATACCTGCGCAATCTTCAGCGCGAGGGTGTGGCGATTCATGGACTTGTGCACCCGAACATCGTGCGGGCAATCGGGTTTGATCCGTACGCCGAGACGCCCTACCTGGCGATGGAGTATGTGCCGGGCTCAAGCCTGCGGCCGATAATTCAGAATAAGTCGCTGTCGCCCGCTGACACCGTGGCGATATTGCGGCAGGTGCTGGCTGGGCTGGGCCACGCCCATCGAAATGGGGTGATTCACCGGGACGTGAAGCCGGAGAATATTCTTGTTCATGAGCGGGCGTTCAAGGAGGGGTTCGCGGCGGAAGGCGCGATTAAGGTAACCGACTTTGGGCTGGGTCAGGCTTCTGCTACCACGGCGGCGGGCTCTATCGCGTACTCAGCTTCGATGTCGTCACCCGAAGCGAGAGAAATTGCCGGCACGCTCGACTATATGGCGCCCGAGTCGCGCAGCGGCGGGCAGGTTGATCCACGCACCGATTTGTATGCCTGCGGCGTGGTGCTCTATGAAATGCTGACCGGGGAGAAACCTGCCGGCACGGATCTGCCCAGCGATATCAATCCGGCGGTTCCTAAGGCAATGGATGAGGCGTTTAAGCGGTCGTATGCCCGACTTGATAAACGATTTTCGTCGGCGGATGAGTTTGCCGCGGCATTGAAACCCGCGCCGGTGATTCCGCCTTTGCCGAACCGCCCGATCGCCATGCCCCCCCTGCCCCCCCTGCCGCATCCGGCGGCTTCGGGGCCGCATCGCCCGATTGGTTCGGGCCGCAGGCAGTGCCCGCAATGCCGGCAACAGGTTGATCCCGGCGATCAGTTTTGCATGCACTGCGGGATTCAGATGGTGGAAAACGTCCGGCGGTGCCCGCAGTGCGGCGCGTACCCCGATGCCGCGGATCAGCATTGCATCTTTTGCGGTCAGGCCCTGACACTTAACCCGACGACCGCGTAACGGAGAGCGACGATGCACGTCATGCTCATCACTTTCCTGATTATCGCCGCGGTCGTAGCGACGGGCTTCCTGTTCGTCTTCTGGCTGATTGTGACTTTGCTGCGCGGCGCGGGCAGGCTGCTGTTCGGCCCCCCGCCAGGCCGGCAAGCGCCAAGGCCCTTTTTGCAGCACCAACCGGGCCCCGTGCCGATGCCGATGCAGGCATGCGAACGAGTAAGTTGTCGGGCACTGAATCCGTTGGACGCTCGATTCTGCCGGCGATGCGGGCAGAAACTTCATATGCCCCAGCAGGTACCCGTGCGGCGCGCCGCGATGCTTTAGACAAAAAACACGCAGGGTTCGTCTATGCCAAGGCCATTTGTCATTTTGTGTGTTGTCGGATGGGCGTGGACGTTGGTTGTTGGCGTGTTCCTGTTAATACGGATGCGGACAAAAACATGACCGATTGAAAGCCACTGGTTCGCCAGGGCAATGGCATTTGGGTGCGTGACAGTTTCGGCGGCTGCCCTTGATTTCCCTCCACCGGTACGCCGGGGGAGGGTAG
>DAIRGS010000019.1:0-11736 GCA_036794395.1 Tepidisphaeraceae bacterium
GCCCTCCACTCATCCTCGCGCGCTGCCCGATTTTGCACACCACCGTAACCACCCACGAATGCACGCCTTAGCCGCACCCCCAAAAACCATCAGCGCGCCAGACCCCGCTCACCCTCGCGCGCTGCACGATTTTGCTCACCACCATAACCGCCCACGAATGCAACCCTTAGCCGCACTCCCAAAAACCATCAGCGCGCCAGCCCTCTCACGCAAAATAAGGAGTTACAATCCGAAATGCCCATTCCCCTTTGCTCTACTGCTCCACTTTTCCACTCTCAACTTTCTCGCGGCTCCACCGCGCCCACCGCCCACTGCCCACGGCCCGCTGCCTACTGCCTACTGCCTACTGCCTACTGCCTACTGCCTACTGCCTACTGCCAGCAAATTTATGCCAATTGCAACGAAATGCAACGGAATGCAACGTCTACCGAAAACCGCTTCCACCCCGACCCCACCTAAACCGGCGTTCCCCTACGTGCCTTCGTGCCTTCGTGCCTTCCGCAACGAGATGCAACGCCGGCTTACTTCCATGCAATGTGCCTGGCCAGAAAGACCAAGAGAAAAACCGCCAGCGGAATCGCCACGGCCAATACAGCAATTCGTATCCCGCGCCACCGGCCCTTCCACGGTGCCGGAGCTTCCAGCCGCGATGCACGGCCCGTGACATGAACCTGATCGGGGTGATCCAGATCCTGCTTCATTTCCAGAACGGTATGATATCGCTCCTGCGGCGATCGGGCCATCGCCTTGCGGGACATGGTTGGCGGCGCTGCGGTTTCGGGTAAAACGGTGTTTAAACTAACCGGATCGACGGAGGCACATGGAGGCGACGCTTTTTGCGGGGTTCTTGATCCTGTTCATGCAGGCTGGCTTCGGGCTGGTTGCGACCGGCCTCTCGCGCGGGAAGAACGCCGCCCACACCATGGCGCTTCATCTGATGGTGGTATCGTTGACGCTGATCGGGTTTTTCGCGTTTGGATTCAGCGTGATGGGCGATGAGCCGGGCCGGCCATTGCACGCGCACTGGGCGTTTCACCATAGCCGTGGATATTTCCTTCAGGCCGACCGGCAGCATCCCATCGCACTGGCGTGGTTTCTGCTGACGCTTGGCTATGCCGCGATCGCGGCGGTAATTCCTGCCGGGGCGCTGGTCGAGCGGTGGAAGCTCAAGAACTTTGCCGCGTTCGTATTCGTGGTCGGCGGATTGACGTTCCCGTTCTACGCCTGCTGGATGTGGACTGGTGGCTGGCTTGCGCAAATGGGCCTCAAGCTTCACATGGGTCATGGCGCTGTCGACTTTGCCGGTTCGTCGGTCGTGCACTTGATGGGCGGCACGATGGCGTTTGTAGCGACGCTTTTCATCCGCCCGCGCCTGGGGAAATACGACGTCAATGGCCGGCCCAGGCCGATCCTCGGCCACCATATTCCAATGGTAATGGCCGGCACGATTATCCTGGCGTTTGGCTGGATGGGATTCACCGCCGCTCGATCATTTCTGGCCAACGACGGCCGGGCGGCGATTATCGTCGTCAATACGCTCATCAGCGGCTCGGCCGGCGCGATCGCCGCGGCAGCTTATATGTCCATGATATATGGCCGACCCGATCCTTCTCTGACGTGCAATGGCATGGTCGCGGGCCTGGTGGCCATCTGCGCATCGTGCGCCTACGTCGCTCCGTGGGCGTCATTTTTAATCGGATTTGTCGGCGGACTGGTTGCGGTCTGGGGGGTTCTGTTTACTGAGCGCCGAGGAATCGATGATCCAGTCGGCGCCATCAGCGTGCACGGCCTGGCTGGAATCTGGGGAATGCTCGCACTCGGACTTCTCGCCGACGGCAGCTTCGGCGATGGACTGAACGGCGTCCCCGGAAACGTTCGCGGCCTGTTCTACAAAGCCGGCAGCGCTCAACTGCTCTGCCAGATCATCGCAATCGCCACGTGCATCATCTGGACAGCCGTGATTAGCGGAATCACCCTGCTCGTCACTGAACGACTCCTAGGCCCCAACCGCGTGCCGGAAGACGTGGAGATCTTCGGACTCGATATTCCCGAGATGGGCGCACCGGGATATCCGGAGTTTCTTTCACCGATTGGGCCGGATGGGGGTGTGCCGGGCTAACCCGGAAAATTCAGGATTCACCGCAGAGACGCGGCCTTCGGCTCTGAGGCTCAGGCTCGAAGAGAGAGCGCAGAGAAAACAACCAGAAATGCGGTCTGTAAGCTGAGCAACCTGCGCTACTGACACGTCTCCGATTTTGGATGTAAACTCATGCCATATCCGGATTCTCTGCGTCCTCTGCGTCTCGGCGGTGAATAATCCGGGCTAAATTCGGTCCTGACGCAGACCAAGGACTCCGATGGCAACATCAAGCTGAACATCTTTGCAGTGTCTCCGATTGAATGCAGCGCGCCGCAAAATGAATGCGGCGCGCCGCGTTGGTATTGTCCCATCGTCAAGACGCCGCGCCAGCCGCAACCCCTCGTCCGTGCACTTTTTACATCGACCTCGCCGCGCTCGCGCCAACGATTGCCGCCCGAATCGAGCCATGTAGCGCGCGGCCATCACAAGGGGCGCGCTGCATTTCCAAGTCCGCTCTCGTCCGATCGTAGGCTGTGCTTCATACACGTGTTATGAGTCAACCAATTTTCCCCTGCCACTGAAAATGCAGCGCGCCGCGATGCGGCGCGCTGCAAAATCCAATGCGACGCGCCGCGTTCCGCCCGAAGCGCCATTCGATCGCTCCCAAACGCGAGCTACTCTGGCGCCTGACGGGCCTCCGACGTGCCCTCCCGCCCGGAAGGACGCCGGCGGATTGAAACGGGGATGCCTCAAAAGAGCAGGTAATTACCCCCACTCCTGAGGCAGCCAGGAAAGGTACTCCTGGAGTCGAGCGCGGGCCTCGGCTATGGTCATGGGATCGGGCATCGCATCGCTCTCATGCGCCCAATAGTTACGGACCCGGCGCACGGCGTGCGCGCCCTCGCGGACGGCGGCCGAAATTCCCTGCCCGCGCCGGCCGCCGGTCGTGTCGATCAGGACCGACGCGACCTGATCGCGGGTCGGATCATTGTGCCGCGCGCGGTCGAACGAACGCAGCGCCGCCTCGAACGCGGCGAAGAGGCGGACCAGATACGTCCCTTCCAGGTTCTTGTTCGCCTCGCGGAGGTATGCGCGCGTCCCATCATCTGATTTGAGGATGTCTGGGCTCGCGGCCACCTGGTCCTTGAGCCGATCCACAGCGATCCGGGCGGCCTGGTACTCGCCCTCGACGTCTTTAATGTGCGCGTGCCAGTCAAATCGACGGTTGGGCATGGGCGGCGATCGAGTCGAGGACCTGGTTGATCATCTCTTCGGAGAGGGGCAGGGCTTCCACCTCGATCACGGAGTGCGGTTCTTTCGGATCGGGCGGGGCGTAGTGGATCATCCACGTCCCCTTCTCGAAGTAGAGGCTTGCCACGTCGTCGTACGTCGGCATCAGGTACAGGTCGACGACGCCCTCGGCACCCGGCACGTCGTAGGCGACCGGATCGAGGAGCACCCGGATTGGACCTTTCTGAAGAAAGAGGGCCGGAACCTCGTAGACCTGCTCGTCGGCGTCTCGTAACTTCTTCGGGTATGTCTTAGTGACCCACTCGTGCGGCTCAGCCCACCCTCTGACCTGCATGACGAGGGCATTCACCCGGCTCTGAAATTGGTCTCGTTGCTCCGACATGGGCCTCGCCTCAACGGCCGTAGTCAAAAAGTCCGTTGATCTTTTCCCGGCATCCGCACACTATTCTACCAGAACCTGTCAAGTGACGCCAACCATTAAGAGGTTGTGTGACACTCACCGCTGTCGAACGACTGCGGCAATCCCGCCGTCGTAGCCGTCATCACGGCCACAAAAGGTTGCCTCAAAAGAGCGGGAAACGCCGGACTGGCGGAGTTGGCTGGCGAGAGGGGATGGTTTCCGCGTGGCTCGGGGGCGACGGGCCTCGACGCGCATGACGCGAAGAATGGATTGATTCATCGCGGCCCCGTGTGGGGCGCGGAGAATGCGACGAGGTGCCGCCACAGATGGACACTGCTGGAAGCAGATGGGAATGCAATTGATCGGAAGAGGCAAAACGGGCCGTCTTTGGGTGGGCCCGTTATTCGGCCGGAAACAATTCGCGGCTGTCCCGTTTTCAGCGCTCGGGTCGCGTTCCGCCCGAAGCGCCATTCGATCGCTCCCACCCTCACACGGGTCCATGACGCGTTCAGCGGACGCGCTGCCCTGTGACACGGGCCAACGTAAACAGGGCGGCCAACTTAAACGGGGCGGCTCCGAGTTGAGCGGGAAAGGGGGACATTCCTAATTTGTATACGTTTCCATAATTAGGAATGTCCCCTTGTCTTCCTTAATTTGTATACGTTTCCATAATTAGGAATGTCCCCTTGTCTTCCTTCTAGGAATGTCCCCTTGTCTTCCTTCCTTGTCTTCCTTCCCCCTTGTCTTCCTTCCCCTTGTCTTCCTTTGTCCCCTTGTCTTCCTTCAATTGAGAACAGCCCCCGCTGCTGCTGAAAGGTCAAATTGATCAAGTCGCTGAACTCGGCGAAGAGCGCCTGGACGACGGGGTCGTCGCGCTCGGCGGCCGCGACTGCCAACCACTGATTATGGTCGTGGAACCGCATAATCTGCACGAATCTGCCCTTGTTCTGGTCGCTCGTCCAGTTGGTGCCAACCTCCTCGTAAACTTCGTAATCGTCGCACCCCAGTCGCGCCAGGCAGACCTTGTAGCGGCGCACCAGCCGTGCGTGCTGGGAGCGCTTGTCCGGGGTGACGACGTAGGAATTGGTCTGTAGAAGCATACGACGAGGTAGCCTCGATCTGTTGCAGCAATATTCTCGCAGATTTCACGCTACAGACAATGCCCTCCTCGCCGTTTGCGTGGGAAGGATGGTGAAGCGGGATGGGTCCTTTATTCTAACGATAAAGGGTCCGCACGGCTTTCTCGATAGTCGCAAACGCGCGCGTAACCTTTTCGACCGCACGGTCGATAAGTCCATCTTTGACGAGGATGTCGCCTAGCCGCCCGGACGCTGCTAACGTGACATCCATCAAATCGACGAAGACGGGGTGTGCCCAATTTTTCGGGAGGGCGGGCAATTCAAGGTGGGGCGGGCATTCTTGCCTGCCGTCGAATCTGTGAATGGGGACATTCTGGTCCCCCGAACCGATTCGAGTCCGCTCGGCGGAAGCGCGTACGCTCCCGCACTCGCAGACTCGAGGCAGACAAGAATGTCCGCCCCACCCAATGCAGTCCGATCCGCCACCTGCGCCGTAGGGGGGGAGCAGCCGGGTAGTTTTCGATTCAGATATAGCGAACTTGACCGCAAAACTCCTCGGCCGTGACGTCATCCATGATCGCCAGCAAGCGACGAACAATGTCGTGAGGTTTTCGCCGGATCGCGATGATGATCCCCGAATGTGATTTACCCTCGGAAAGCTGGCTCAAAGGTCGCCCGCGGAGGGATCGATCAACGATTCTGAAATCCGGTTGCGGTCGAACGCAGCTTTCATTTCTTCAACGTGGTCGCTGAAGTAACTGAGCGCGTCAAAGACCTGAGCAACGCTAAGATGTGGAAGGTGCTCGGGGATTTGCTCCGGCGGCGTGCCCATTCGCCAAATCTCAACAATGGCGCGGACGGGTGTGCGCGTGCCAATGATAATCGGCTCGCCCCCAACGATGGCAGGATCGCGAATGACGTATCGATGTCCGGTACTCGTTGTCATCGGTGCGATTTATTCTATCCTCATGGCAATTTGAATGCGAGATTTCAAAGATATGCCACCCCCGGACAGGTGCATGACCCGTGGACGATCCTCTTCTCCCTCCACCGGTACGCCGGGGGAGGGTTGGGGAGGGGGCGTGAGTTGACAGGCGAATCATCCAATGACGACATTCTGAAGTATCCCGACGCACTCCATGCGAGCATTGATTGGGCAATAAGAACCCCCTCCCTACCCTCCCCCGGCGTACCGGTGGAGGGAGAAGAGGAGAATCGCCCGGAGTAGTGAGAGAGAGATAGGGAGCAATCCCCAATAACTGGCACACGCACCCCACGGACCCTGGCCATGAACATCCTCATCACCGCCGGCCCCACGCGCGAACCGATTGACCCGGTTCGCTACATCGGCAACCGCAGCAGCGGCCGCATGGGCGCGGCGCTGGCGGCAGCCGCGATTGCCGCGGGTCATCGTGTAACGGCGATCCTTGGCCCGGTGAACTATCACTTGCCCGAGACGGCGCTCCGCATCGATGTCGAAACAACCCGGCAAATGCACGACGCCGTCCTCACCGAATTCCCCGCCAATGACCTGCTCATCATGGCCGCGGCGGTCGCCGATTACAGGCCGAAGACGATCCATTCCCAGAAGCTTGCCCGAAATCAAAGCCTCACCCTCGAATTGGAGCCCACCGAAGACATCATCGCCGCCGCGATACGCAGCAAACGGCTCAACCAACGCACGATCGGCTTCAGCCTCGAAGCCCCCGGCAATCTCACCCGCGCCCGCGAGAAGCTCGATCGAAAACATCTCGACCTGATGGTCTACAACCCCATCGACACGATGAACAGCCTGACTGTTGAGGCAACCTTGCTATGGCCCGATGGGAGGAGCCAATCACTCCCCCGCCTCTCGAAGGAAGACTTCGCGAAGTCGCTGATTGAATGCGCCATGGGCGTGTTTCGATAAAGATCACAAAGATCGTGTAAATTCCATGAAACGTGGCTCACCCGACATTCTCTCAAGAATGGTTACACATAGTTAATGCAGTCGACGACTCGGATGCCTGCGACTAACGCGAGAAACCGTGCTGCACTAAAAACCCGCAGCGCGCGGTCATTCGATGCCTTACTCGGATTGGGCACACGGTTTCTATCCCGAAACGACAGACGAGCTTCAATGAGTGAATTAGCGGCAGCGAGATCCGGCCGCAATATTTGCGGGCGATCTTTCGAATCGGGATTAAACCTCACATCCGGGGCTTCATGGGGGTTTTAAGAGAGAAGTTTTAACGCTTGATGCGCTCGAAAGAGCGGATGCGCCCGGATCCGCCGGAAATTCGACCTATCCCAACGCTATCCACTATTGATTCGAATTTTCGTCATTCGAATACCCCCGCGATATATTACCGCGAGCCCAAGTCCGAACCCGGCTCAAACCCAGGATCTTCTCATGCTCCGGCGCTTTTCAGCACTCGCCCTCACCCTCCTCTTTCTCCCCACGGCAGCTCACGCTCAGGACCGCATCAAAACCATGCCGGGCTATGAACAGTACCAGTCGATGCGGCGATCCATCCCTACATCCGTCAAACTGGGCTCACTATTGGTCACCTGGTCCGAAGACGGCAAGTCCTTCGAATACCGCCAGGACAACAAACGATTTCGATTTGACTTCGTTGCCAACAATTCCGTCGAGATTACTACACCTTCCACGCAACCAACAACAGGACCGCAAGGCCGCGGCCGTCGCGGCGGTGGGGTTGGCGCGCCTGAACGCGGACGGCAATTCAGTTCCGCCACTTCTCCCGACAAACACCTCAAGGCGACGTACAAAAACCGGAACGTTTATCTATCTGACGCCGATGGCAAAAACGAACTTGCCCTGACTACGGATGGGGATGTGAAAACCCGCATCAAGAACGGCTCCGCGAGTTGGGTTTACGGCGAAGAGCTATACCAGCCGACCGCCATGTGGTGGTCTCCCGACAGCACCAAGCTCGCCTACTACCGCTTCGACGAAAGCAGCGTGCCGGACTTCTATCTTCAGATGAATCAGACAACGCCGCGGAGCGCTTCGGATGTCGAAGCTTATCCGCTGCCGGGCGATCCGAATCCGATCGTCAACCTATTTATTTACGATGTCGCCACTAAACACACCACGCACATCGACGTTCGCGATGGCCATGCATTCGATAACGACGTTCTTGGCCACTACGTTTATCATGTGTCGTGGTCGGCCGATTCTTCCGCCCTTCTGTTCCTTCGCGCCAACCGCCGACAAAACGTTGTTGAGTTTTCGGCTGCCGATCCCGCGACCGGCAAATGCCGGTCGCTCGTCCATGAAGAATGGCCGGCGAGTTGGGTTGTCACGGTGCCCGAAATGCAGTTTCTTAAAGACGGGAAGCGATTTGCCTGGGCTTCGGATCGAACCGGTTATCGCAACCTCTACCTTTATAACCTCGATGGCAATCTGATCGCCCCACTGACCAAAAACGACTTCGACGAGGCCAGTATCGTTTCCGTTGACGAGGCGCACCATGCCCTTTTCTATATGTCTCATGACGGTGACAACGCCATCAAGCTCCAGCTCCACCGCGTCAATCTCGATGGATCCTCCGATACTCGCTTAACCGATCCGGCGTTCAATCACACGGTGCAGGTTTCGCCTGATGGAACGCACTTCACCGACATCGCACAGACGCACGACACGCCGCCCATAACGCGCTTATGCGACGTCGAGGGAAAGGTCGTCGCGGAACTTGCCAAGAGCGACACCGCCAAATTTGAAGAAATCCACCTGAAGAAGACCGAACTCTTCACCTTCAAATCAGCAGACGGCCAGACGGATCTGCATGGCCAGCTCCAATTCCCTTCGAATTTTGATCCTGGCAAGAAATACCCATTGCTCGTCACCATTTACGCAGGCCCCAATACCAACGCCGCTCGAGAAACATTCGCGCTTCCCAGCCTTTTGACCGAGTACGGCTTCCTCATCGCCTCCTTCGATTCACGTTCGGCCTCCGGCTTCGGTAAACATATGACCGACGCCATCTATCAACATCTGGGCCAGCCCGAAATTGACGATCAGGCCGCGGGCGTGAAATCCCTCTGGTCTCGACCTTACCTGGACAAGTCCCGCGTCGGCATCTTCGGCACGTCCTACGGCGGATACGCTTCGGCGATGTGCCTGCTGAGGTTCCCCGAGGTTTTTGCCGCCGCGTGCAGTTCTTCACCCGTAACCAACTGGCACGACTACGACTCGATCTACACCGAGCGCTACATGTGGCTGCCGAATGAGAATTCGAAGGGATATGCCGCGTCGAGCCTCATTAACTTCGCCCCCAAGCTCAAAGGCCGTCTGATGCTGTACTACGGCACCGCCGACAACAACGTGCATCCCAATAACATGATGCAATTCGTCGCGGCCCTCCAAGCTGCCGGCAAGAGCTTCGATCTGCAAGTTGGGCCGGATCGGGGACATTCCGCCATCAGCCAGGATCGGATGATGGAATTCTTTATTGAGAACCTCGTCTTAACTGCCCCCCGCCTTGCCAGCCCACAATCCGAGGAACGCGCGCGGTAATTGAGCCGCTTCCACCCGTCAGAATCTGTCACCTATTTCTCGACAACCATTTTGCCGTAAAACCAGATAAATGGTAAAATCGCTGAAATGAAGACGACGCTTCAACTCCCTGATGAGCTTGTGAAAGAGATTAAGCTTCGCGCCGTAAATGAGGGTAAGAAGCTCAAGGACGCAGTGGCAGAACTGCTGCGCAAGGGTCTTGATGCGGAATCAGGGGTAGCAGTCACGCCCGTTAAAGCGGATCAGGCGACGCTCAAGCGTCGCGCGGAGCTGACCCGAAAGTTCGTTTCCGGGGAATGGGGTGTCGAGTTAGCGGGGTACGAAGCGGCGGAAAAACTCGATCGACTGGCAGGTTCCAAACGAGCCAAGGCTTGGCGGAAATAAGCGATTTACATGGCCAGATAGTTAGATACCAATCTCTGGATCGATCTGACCCGTACGCGCTCGCCGCAGGCATTGAAGAAGTTCATCTCGCCTCACGTTCCGCCGGACCTTTGGAGCCGAGGCGTCGACTTGGGGCGCGCGTGCCGTCGGAAAGGATTCAATGCCGGTTCGATCGACTTGCTAATTGCTTCTATCGCGATCTTCCACGGAGCCCAACTTGTAACTTTTGACTCTGGCTTCGAAAAAATTGCGAGCGAGTCGGCATTGGACGTCGAACTACTTGTGCGGCCAACGCCTTAAGTCAGTCACGAATTATCATTTCCCGGTATGCTGCCGCCATGCCGACTTCTCTCCCCTTGTTTCTCACGGCACTCATGGCCTTTCCGATCGCCCTTCTGGCTCAATCCGCGCCCCAGACACGGGCGGAGCAGACGCATTTTGAGGAGACGAGCCGGTATGCGGACGTCATTCAGTTTATCTCGCACCTACAGGAACTAAGCCCTCTCATTCGCGTGGAAACGTTTGGGAAGTCGAACGAGGGACGTGATCTGCCGTTGATGATTCTTTCCAATCCGCCGATTTCGCAGCCGCGGGAGGCGCTTGTTTCAGGTAAGCCGATCGTTTTCATTATGGCCAACATTCACGCCGGCGAAGTCGAAGGCAAGGAGGCGTCGCTGATTCTCGCCCGGCGGTTACTCACTGGAGATCTTCGTCCGTTGCTGGATAAGCTCGTGATTCTGATCGCGCCCGACTACAACGCCGATGGGAACGAGAAGATCTCAGCCGACAACCGCATGGCACAGAATGGCCCAATTGGCGGCGTCGGCATTCGCGAGAACGCGCAGGGGCTGGATCTGAATCGCGACTACATCAAGGTTGAGGCCCCCGAGACGCAGGCGCTGCTACGGCTGTTCAACCGGTGGGATCCGCATCTTACCGTTGATCTTCACACCACCGACGGGTCCTATCATAGTTATCACCTGACGTACTCAATTCCGCTGAACCCCAACACCGACGCGAACCTGGCCGGATATCAGCGGCAGAAGATGATGCCCGCGTTGACCGAGGCGATGCGCTCGAAACATAAGTTTCGGACTTACTATTACGGGAATTTTGTGGGTCGAGCGCCGCGCGCCGGTGAGGCGGATACCCGCTCGTGGCAGGCCTTTTCTCCCGCTCCACGCGTGGGCACCAATTACGTGGGCTTGCGCAATCGGATGGCGATCTTGTCCGAGGCATATAGCTATCTCGATTTCCATGGGCGAGTGGATGTGACAGAGGCGTTTGTCGAAGAAATTTTTCACTACGCGGCCGCGCATGCCGACGAGATCCGAGCGATCTGCGCGCATGCCGATGCGGACGCCATCGCACGCGGCCTTGATGTTCAGCCGTTACAACTCGGTATCGATTGCGACTTCAAAGCTTTGCCTGAAAAGGTGGGCATTCTTACCGGTGAAGTGACAAAACTGGCGAACCCCCGCACTGGTCATCAGATGACGGCCATGGTTCCGGATCAGTTCAAAGCGGTAGACATGCTGGACTACGGCATGTTCGCGCCAAAAAGATCGGTGAACACAGCGCGGGCGTATTTGTTTGCGAATGAGCCAGGTTTAAAGCCAGTCATCGACAAACTTCAGGCACACGGAATCGCCGTTGAACAGCTAGACGCACCCTTCAAATCTGAGGCGGAAGGCTTCACGATAAAGTCGGTCGCTCGTTCGCCACGACCGTTTCAGGGCCATCGCGAAATCAGGTTAGGCGGATCGTGGTCGAACGTAAGGATAGATATCCCCGCCGGTGGAATCCTCATACGAGCGGCGCAGCCTTTGGGAGCGATAGCCGAGTACCTCCTTGAGCCGGAGAGTGATGATGGCCTTGCGACTTGGAATGTTCTCGATCAATACATAAAAGCTGATCAGCCGTTTCCGATTTACAAAATCGGCGTATTACCGAAGATCGCCAGCCATCTGATCAACCCATAATTCGACGGCCGTTTGCCACGAAACAGTATTAACGGCTG
>DAIRGS010000019.1:11746-14034 GCA_036794395.1 Tepidisphaeraceae bacterium
CATCGGTCGCGCAAAAATCAACGAACAGACAACAACCGCAAAAACGATGCAAACGACGATTAGAAAACCAGCATTATGAAGCATAAAACACCTCTATTTAACCGGCCACGCAGTTCAGGATGTCTGTCTTCATGATTTATAAGCAATTTTCGCGCCATACAATATGCAAAATGGCGGAGCCCGCTGAATACGGCTGTGGGTAGGACCTATCGTTGACGAAACACCCATGAGCGTTGAGCAAAGCGTGCAGCAACTTCAGATCGCGGCAATGGGTCACCTTCAGGCCGGACGTTTGACCGAGGCGGATGCGGCGTGTCGTGAGCTTCTGTCGCGGACACCGGATGATGGGAACGCCCTTCAAATGCTGGGCATCATTTCACATCAGATGGGGCACGTTGACGCTGCAATCGGGTTCTTGCAGCGTGCCGTGGCGATTAACCCCCAAGCCGCCGGGCACCAGATCAATCTAGGGAGCGTTCTGGCGAGTGCGGGCCGCGTGAGCGAGGCACTTGATGCCTTTGCGAAAGCGGTTCGGCTGCGGCCCGATTTGCCTGAGGGCCAATACAATTTAAGCAAGGCACTCTTCGAGAGCGGACAAATTGATCAGGCGAAAGAGGCCGCCCACAAAGCGATTGCGTTGCGCGGCAACTACGCCGAAGCCCGCAATCTGCTCGGACTGGTCCTTCAATCACAAAAACAGTACGCAGATGCGGAAAATGCCTACCGTCAGGCGATCGCGATTAAGCCGGGGTTTTCCGAGGCGATTAACAACCTGGTCAGTGTGCTTCTGGCGCAGGCGCGCGCCGCCGAGGCAGTTGAACTGTTGAAGAATGTATTGGCTTCACGACCCGATTTTCCCGAGGCGTGGACGAATCTCGGGAGCGCGCTGCATGCACTGGGACGATTCGACGACGCTGTCGCGGCATATCTTCGCGCGATCGCGATACGTCCCGGAGCCGCCGATTCTCACGTCAACCTTGGCATGACGCTGTTGGAACTGGGCCGGGTGTCGGAAGCGATCGCAACAGGTGAGCAGGCGGTTCGCCTGGCACCGATAAACGCCGAAGCGTGGTATCACCTGGCCAACGCGCTGCGGCACGCTGGCCGCCTGGATGACGCGGAGGCGGCGTATCGCCGATGCATCGCAATACGGCCGACGCATGCCGACGCGATTGCCAACCTGGGCAACACGCTGCGGGATTGCGGACGGCTTGATGAATCCATCGAGTGGTGCGGGAAAGCGACGACACTTACGAGCGAGTCGTGGCCGGCTGAGGCAGTGATCTATTCGCTGCACTTCCACCCTGGTTACGATGGCCGGCAAATCCTGGCAGAACACCGTAAATGGAATGAAACCTACGCGCGCCCGCTAATCCGCCCGGCTATTTCGCATGTCAACAACCGCGATCCACATCGCAAGCTGCGGATTGGATATGTATCGCCGGACTTTCGCACGCATTGCCAGTCCAATTTCACGATCCCCCTGCTTTCGCATCACGATCGAGTGAATTTTGAGGTCGTCTGTTATTCCAGCGTGAGCATGCCGGACGCGTTGACTGCTCGAATTAGAAATCAAACCGACGCCTGGCGCGACATCCCGACACTCAACGACGAACAGGCGGCGGAAATGATCACGCGAGATCGAATCGATATTCTCGTTGACCTGACCATGCACATGGACAAGTCGCGCCTGCTCGCCTTTGCGCGAAAGCCCGCGCCGATTCAGGTGACCTGGCTGGCGTATCCGGGGACGACCGGCCTTGCGACCATGGACTACCGGCTAAGCGACCCGCACCTCGACCCGCCGGGAAAACACGACGATTTCTATTCTGAAAAGACAGTTCGCCTGCCAGATACATTTTGGTGTTACGATCCGCTCACGCACGAGATTCCGATCAATGATCTCCCTGCATCGGCAAATGGTTTCATCACGTTTGGTTGCCTCAATAATTTCTGCAAGATAACGGGCGTAACACTGGATCTATGGGCGAAGGCACTCATCGCGATTCCCAAATCGCGGCTGATTGTGCTCACACCCGGGGGCTCCACCCGGCAACGTTTCGTAGCCGCGCTGCAATCACGTGGCATCGACGGTGCTCGGATTGAAGCGATCGATCGCCTGCCCAGGGAAGCTTACCTCGCGGCATATAACCGGTTCGATCTGTGTCTCGACACATTCCCGTATAACGGGCATACGACCACGCTTGATTCACTGTGGATGGGCGTTCCTCCGATCACGATGTCGGGGGAAACCGCGGTTTCGCGCGGAGGATTGAGCCTGCTGAGCA
>DAIRGS010000019.1:14044-43247 GCA_036794395.1 Tepidisphaeraceae bacterium
ACGTGGGGCTTGCCGATTTCATCGCGAGCTCGCCCGCCGAGTTCGTGGATGTAACGAAACGGGCCGTCACAGATCTGCCACGTCTGGCGACGATACGCGGCACACTTAGGCAGCGGATGCAACGTTCCGCGTTGATGGATGGAAGCCGCTTCGCCAAAAATGTGGAAGCTGCGTTTCGACAAATGTGGGTGGACTGGTGTTCGACAGTGGGTAAAGCCGGGTCGAGCCTTTGATTAAGTGACGCCCGCACCATCAGGCAGTGATCCTAATACCCGCTCCGGCCACGAATTTTCGGAAGTCAGGAAAACACTACCTCTCCGACTAAGCCCTACACAACGCGATACATTTCCCGGAGCCCCACATGAAAAAGCGTCCTCTTATCGTCCTTGCAGTCGCCGCGGTCGTTGCCGGCGGCATGTACTTTGGCAAACCCGCGATCCAGCGAACCGTTTACAAATGGTCGCTTTTCCATGATGACGCCCCATCCGACATTGCCTTCACCGAAGTTCTCGACCACTCCAGCAACCCCACGGCCGTAGTCCAGGACCTCTGGAAGCGCGACCGCGTGGCCGTGAGGATCGGCGTGCTCCATTACCTCCGCCGCCACGCCATTGAAGGCTCCTCGCTCTGGCCTTCCACCCGCGAAATCGTCCTTGAAGCCACGCGTTCCGGCGACATCGAAGCCGCCGAAAATGCCCTCACTATTCTTGAAAACAACCACGACGCTCAGGGCGTCTCAATCGCAACTTCCATGCTCTCGGATCTCGACCCCGAGCTTCGCCAATACGCCCTCCTCTACCTCAGCCGCAATGGCGACAAAAACCAGGTGCCCCTCTACATGCGTCTCCTCGATGACCCCGACGCAAAAGTCCGCAGCATGGCCGGCGCCAATCTCTCGGCTATCACTCACCAGGAATTCGACACCCGCTTCGACGCCGACGACAAAACCATCGCAGCCGGCATCGCTTCCTGGAAAAACTGGTGGAAGGACCATCAATCCGAATACGCAGCCGTCGCCTCGACTGTTCCAGACTCAGCGTCTCCACGCTCCACCGTCCCCGCCACCGACTTCGCCCTTCAAGACATCTCCGGAAAAACGGTCCACCTCAGCGACTTTCACGGCAAGCCGGTCCTCATCAATTTCTGGGCAACCTGGTGTCCCTCCTGCGTTCGCGAAATCCCAGACCTGATGGAACTTCAGCGCCAACGCCCCGAACTGATCGTACTCGGCGTATGCCTCGATAAAGTTCCCGACGCCGATGGGGACGATGCCCCCGACACCACCAAAGGTGACTTCGTGGCCAACATCAAACGCTACTCCGAAGAACACAAAATCACCTACCCCGTCCTCCTCGACCAGAACGGCAAATCAATGGCCCCCTATGGCGGCGGCGACCTTCCCGTCAGCATCCTAATCGATCCCCAGGGCAATGTCCGTCGCCGCATCCTCGGCCCCCGCACGATCGCCGCCTGGGAATCCATGATCACCGCGATCATGCCCCCGCCACCCGCCCAGGGAATTGTTTCGGCCAAGTAGTCCCTCATGATCCCGCGAACGTCGATAAGTTTGATCGGGGTCTTAAAAGTGGCAGATCATTCCCTTCAGCTTCAAATTCATCGTCCTCGCCCCTAAACTCATTCCGTGCCGACAGATTTGAGCAAATACGAGGCGGTGCTCCTGGACCTCGATGGAACGGTGTATTTCGAGGAGCACCCGCTCCCCGGCGCCGTGGAATTGATCCGTCGATTGCAGGGCCATCGACGGAAATACGCGTGCCTCACCAATAGCACCAGCAGCCCCGAGCGCGTCGCCGCTCGGCTCAAGCGAATGGGCGTTGAAGTTGATCCGAGCCACATTTACACCGCTGCTGCCGCCACGGCCGATTATGTCATCGAGCGGTTTGGAAAACGCGGGCGCCGCCCCAGCGTGTTTAATCTATCGACCGAAGGCATCCACGATTTGCTGGACGGAAAGGTAAACTGGATCGAGGGGGAGACCGGCCCATGCGACGCCGTAATCTGCGGTGTGCCGCTGAACTTCTTCGCAACTGAAGAGCGACGTCGAACCGCCATGCTATTGCTCCGCAACGGGGCCGCGCTTGTCGCGATTTGCGCTGACCGAATTTATCCAAGCCCGCGCGGGATGGAATTTGGTGTCGGGGCGATGGCGGCAATGCTCTCCTATGCCACACGCGTCGAGCCCGTTTACTGTGGCAAGCCCGAAGCGCTCTTCTTCCATGAACTCTGCGAGCGCCTCGGTACCGAACCGGCCCGATGCGTGCTGGTAGGCGACAACCTTGAAAGTGATATCGCCGGAGCACGAACGGTGGGGATGCGTACGATTTTAACCCTGACGGGCATTACCAACCGGCAGGATGTGGATCAGTTGGCGGCAGAGCGAAGACCCGACGTGGTCATCGAAGATTTACGTGAATTGGCAGACGTATTGCTGTAGCTGTCGCGTGCCGATGAACAAATCATAACCTCGCCACGCAATCGTGCGTGGGGCCGGTAATACGCGAATTCTTATGCCACTGCCTCGAATTACGCTCGTCACGCCGAGTTTCAACCAGGCTCCATTCCTGGACATGACGATTCGTTCGGTTCTGGATCAGAATTATCCGAACCTCGAGTATTTCGTCGTCGATGGTGGCAGTACCGATAACTCCACCGAGGTCATTCGCCGGTACGAAGATCGAATCGCCTGGTGGGTAAGCGAGAAGGACAAAGGGCAAAGTAACGCGATCAACAAAGGTTTCGCTCGTGCAACCGGCGACCTTTACGCTTACATCAACAGCGACGACACCCTCGCCCCCGGCGCGCTAATGGCGGCTGCCGAGGCGTATCAGCAGGGTCATAAGTGGATCACCGGCTGGGTCATGTATCTTGAGCCGGATGGGAATGAGTGGCCCCAGCTTCCGCGGCCCATGTACAATGCAGTGGATTGGTTTCTCTACAATCCCATCTGCCAGCAGGGAACATACTGGGCCGCAAGCATCTTCCAGGAGCTGGGGGCGTTCTGGGAAAACATGCATTATGCATTCGATTACGAATTCTGGATGCGAATGTGGTTTGTCGGAAAGCTTAAGCCACACATGCTGAGACGATGCATGGGCGGATACCGCCTGCACGACGCATCCAAAACGGTATCGGTATGGGAACGATTTGAGACCGACTTTGATCGCGTCCGCGCGCAATACGAACATTTCCTGACTCGATCACAGCATAAAGAGGTCGATGAGTTTCATCGTCAGCGCCGATGGGCCGAGCACCGCAATGAGGCTTGGAAGGCCCTCAACGAAAAGAATATTCCTGCCGCCCGGAAACACGCAAAAAAAGCACTCCCGCAAAACTGCCTATCATTTGAAGCATGGAAGCTGGTTTACTGTGCGATGCGTGGGTATTGACCGTGGCCGGACAGCGCGGTGATAACGTGTCCCACTCGCGGCCGCTTGATTGTGCGAAGACCCACAGGCTTGAATCGCGTCGAGGCGCATAAGATTGTGAACGTTCCACGTGTTTCAGTTGTGATGCCCGTCTACAACGCCGAACGATTTCTGCGCGCCGCCGTGGAGAGCAGCCTCACCCAGACGTTTACCGATTTTGAATTGATCGCGGTGGATGATGGATCGAAGGATTCGTCGCTTGCCATTCTCCGCGAGTACGAAAAGAAGGACTGCCGGGTCCGGATTGTAAGCCGTCCGAATACTGGAATCGTCGGCGCATTGAATGATGGCATCGCTGCCGCTCGGGGTGAGCTGATCGCGCGGATGGATTCGGATGACATTTGCCTGCCCGACCGTTTCGCAAAGCAAGTTGCATTTCTGGATAGTCATCCCGATCACGTGCTGGTGGGTTCGCAGGTGATGCTGATTGATCCCGAAGCCGCGGACCTGTGCCCCAAACGGGATACCGAGTTCACTCATGAAGCCATCGATACCGCTCACCTGAATCATCGCTGGCCGCTGGTTCATCCGACCATCATCGTGCGAAAATCGGCGCTGTCGCGGATTGGCGGGTATCGTTCAAAATTCGAATGGCTCGAAGACCTCGATTTATTCTTACGGCTCGCCGAAGTCGGCCGGATGGCGAGCCTCCCGGACGTGCTGTTGCGTTACCGCCTCCACACCGGCAGCGTGTGCCACACGCGCGAGGCCGATCAAGACGCAATTCGTCCGGCGTTATTTGCTGAAGTGTATCAGCGTCGCGGACTCAAGCCGCCACAAGGCAAGCCTCAGTCGCATAGCGACACGGGCCGGACACTTGCCGCGCGCGGCCAGCGGGACAAGGTGTGGGGCTGGTGGGCGCTGCTTGGCGGCAACGTCGCAACGGCCCGCAAATACGCGATGCGATCCTTGCGTGCCACACCACTAACGCCCGAATCCTGGCGCCTCATGTACTGCGCGCTACGCGGCAGATAACTCAATGACACTTTCCCCAGGCACTGCCGAAGATCCAGCGATTTCAGTTGGGCTGGTCAGCCCCGGCTGGCCGCCCGAAGCAATCGCCAACGGAATCGCCTCCTACACCGGAACAATTGTGCGCGGGCTCCAGGAACTGGGTGCGCATTGCCATGTGCTGACCCTGCGTCCGATCGGCGAGTCGATCGACCCTTTCGTGAAGATCGTCCGGCCAAACATGGATTCGATCTATTCCAAGGTGCGCCGAAGGCTCAGCCCCGAAGCGTGGCCCCAACAGGCGTTTTGCAACGCGTTGGCCAACGAAATCCAGCGGCTGCATCAAAGTGACAATTTAGATCTCGTCGAAATGGAAGAGTCCTACGGATGGGCAGGCATGCTTCCGCGGAGCATTTCGGTTCCCACGATCGTGCGACTTCATGGCCCCTGGTTCCTGAACGGCACGGCAAATGGAGCTAAGACCGATGCATCCTTCCGCTGGCGCGATCGAATGGAAGGGCGTGGCCTCGCCTCAGCCACAGCGATCACGGCGCCATCCGCCGACGTCTTGAAGCAAACGAGAGTACATTTTGACCTGGAGTTGCCACTGGCCGCGGTCATTCCAAATCCAGTCGCCCTCGTGGATAGCAAAGATCAGTGGCGCGCCTCGGAATGCGATCGCAATCGGATCATCTTTATCGGACGTTTCGATCGCCATAAGGGCGGGGATACAATGCTGGACGCGTTCGATCGCATAGTTCGGCAGGTTCCAAACTTAAAGTTGGATTTCGTCGGGCCCGATCGCGGATGCGCCGACGAGGGCGGACGCATGTGGAGCATGGAACAGTATTTAGGCGAGAAGCTCTCGCCCCCGGCTCGACAAAATGTGACCTTTCACGGCTTTTTGCCCGGCCCAAAGGCTGCCGAATTGCGAAAAAGAGCATTGGTGACGGTGGCTCCCTCACGGTATGAAACCTTTGGAATTGCCGCCGCCGATGCGATGATGGCAGGCTGCCCGCTGGTGGTCAGTCAGGCGGGCGCATTGACAGAATTGGTGCAAGACGGGCACAACGGGCTGGTTAGCCAGCCCGGCGTTGCCGATGATCTAGCTGAGAAGATTCTGTCGATGCTAAATAACCCGGATCGCGCCGCCCAGCTTGGAAGCGCCGCGGCAGTCGATGCAAAACGCCGTTACGATCCGGCCGTGGTCGCAAAACAGACTCTGGAGTTTTATCGGGCCGTCATTGAGGATCGTCAGAATTCCGCTCGTTAGAGCGGCGAGGCAATCGGACACGCATGGATTTGCAAGGCTACAACGTATTCGCGATCGTCGTCATGTGCTGCTGGATTCCAGCCGTGCTCACGCTGTTTATGATCCTTCCGCCCCGCCGGGCAGTCATCGCCGCCTTCGTAATTGGATATCTCTTCCTCCCCCAGTTGAATATCCACTTCACGACGGTCCCTGACATCAATAAAGGGTCCTTAACGGCCGTCGCTGTGATTCTCGGATCACTCATATTTGATGGCGGCCGACTGTTCACCGTCCGCCCTCGATTGATTGACTTGGCCTGCGTTGTCCTCTGCTTCGGCCCAATCGCTACTTCGCTTCTAAATGGCCTGGGCATCATGGACGGTTTCGCGGCCAGTGCGACGGTGGTCACTCGATGGGGATTGGCCTATTGGATTGGCCGCGCTTATTTCACGGATTGGGAAGCCGCCCGCGAGCTAGCCACCGGGATCATCCTGGGTGGGTTGGCATATGTGCCCCTTTGTCTGTGGGAAATCAGAATGAGCCCGCAGTTGCATGGCCAGATTTACGGCTACACCTTCAACAGCTTCCGTCAGGACTCGGCGTTGTTCGGTTTTCGTCCCAACGTGTTCCTGGCTGACGGCCTAACCGTAACCATGTTCATGGGCATCTGTTCGCTGCTCGCATTTTGGGCATGGATGAGCGATTCCCCCAAGCGTATTTTGGGGATCAAAATCGGCTGGATCGCAGTCGTCCTTATCACCATAACGGTCTTCTCCAAGGCATTGGGCGGATTGGTTCTGATGAGTGCGGGCATTGCCGCCCTATCAATGGCGCACTGGCCTAAAACCAAACTCGCGGCGGCTTGCCTGATCCTGGCGGCGCCAACATACATCTTCGTACGCGCAAACGGCCAATGGAACGGAGATCGACTGGTTCAAGCTGCCCAGATGATTTCAACCGAACGGTCCAAATCGCTTTCCTTCCGACTGAAAAATGAGAATCTACTGGTCGGAAAAGCACTCGAGCAGCCGTGGATGGGCTGGGGCGGTTGGCGGCGGGGTCACGTTTTCGATCCCTTTGATCACCGCGACCTCACGATCGTTGACGGTCTGTGGATCCTCACATTCGGCGAAAGCGGCATTGTCGGCCTGACCGCGCTGCTCCTCCTGATACTCGGGCCCGCAACGCTGATGTTGCGTCGCGTTCCACTGCGATATTGGACCGATGCCGCTTGCGCCGCTCCGGTGGCGCTTTCGATGGTCCTCGTCTTGTACATGATCGATGGCTTGTTTAACGCGACCTTCAACTCAGTGGCATCATTGGCAGCGGGCGCGGTGGTGAGTATGAGTCTGGCTGCCCGAAGCGTGTTCAAGCCTCAGCCGCAACCGGCTCGCCGATTCGGCGCTCAGCCGGCGACACCCGTCGTCTCGTCAATCCGCGACATCCCTTATGTTCACTCGCCGGCTCGGTAGTCTCTGCGATCTCCGCGGCTCTGCGGTGAATTCGAATTTTCCGGGTTTGGAGCCTCGCAGTTTCGATCGTCCGCCTCGATGTGCCTTATGACGATGAACGCAACAAACATAGACGCCCCACCGCCAGTGCCATCCCCCGTCCTGGTGATCAATCGTGGTGAGCGGAATATGAACCCCACCGGGATGGGACTCTTCGCCCTCCTGCGCGAAGACTTGCGAACGCATGATGGGAAGATTTTCGAACAGGGATTTTGGGCCGTCGCGCTGAATCGATTCGGCAATTGGCGGATGGGGCTGCCCAAGATACTGCGAGCCCCCTGCACATTGATGTATCGCATTCTGGCCAAGCAGGTCGAATGGACCTGCGGCATCACGCTCCCTTACACGGTCGTTTTGGGCCGAAGGGTTCGAATCTGGCATCACGGGGGAATGATTCTGAATGCGGCAAAGATTGGCGACGATGTGCATATTCGCCAAAATACAACCTTCGGCGTGGCCCGACGCGATCAGCTGCATCACCTGCCCATCATTGAGGATCGAGTCGAGATCGGCTGTGGAGTGGCCATTCTCGGCAGCGTGACCGTCGGGCACGACAGCGTGATTGGAGCCAATGCCGTGGTCGTAAAAGATGTTCCCCCCCGCTCACTGGCGGCGGGCGTTCCCGCTAAAGTCGTGAAGACAATTTAACTGACCGTGCGCGATTCGTTATTGTGGTGCGGGCCTCCAGGCCTGCACTAAAAGACCGCTTAACGAAACTGGAAATTGTCGTGAACGATACCGCAGTCATTGCGATTGGGCGGAACGAAGGGGAGCGCCTGCGCTGTTGCCTGACCTCGGCGCTGGCGAGCGGCTGGCACGTCGTTTATGTCGATTCCCAATCCAATGACGGCAGCGTCGACATGGCGCGTTCCATGACCGTGGAGGTCGTCGAGCTGGACATGTCCAAGCCCTTCTCGGCCGCTCGGGCAAGAAACGCCGGGTTCGAGCGATTAAACGATAAAGTGAAGTTTATTCAGTTTGTAGACGGTGACTGCGAAATCGTAACCGGCTGGATCGAGCGCGCCCGCCAGGAACTCGAACAACGTCCCGATGTAGCGGTCGTCTGTGGTCGGCGTCGTGAACGGCATCCCGAAGCTTCGATCTACAACCGAATCGCTGACATCGAATGGGATACACCAATCGGCGAAGCTCAAAGCTGTGGCGGGGACTCGATGATGCGAGCAGACGCTTTCGCCGCCGCCGGGGGATTTGATTCATCCGTCGTCGCTGGCGAAGAACCCGAATTGTGCCAGCGTTTAAGAGCCAATGGTTGGAAGATCCTGCGAATTAACGCTGAGATGACACTTCACGATGCGGCGATGGTCCACATGCGCCAGTGGTGGCGGCGGAGCGTTCGCGGGGGTTATGGGACCATGGATGTCGCCAGCCGGTTCGGCTCGCAAGGATTGTTCAAAGCACACGTGCGGCGAACGCATTTGTGGGCGTACGGGTACCCGGCAGTCGTTATCCTCGGTGCCCTTATCGCCGGCCTCGTGGCTGGACGGGTATGGGCCGTTGTGATCGCGTTATTGCTCGGATTGATTTTGCCGCTTCAAATGGCGCGCATCGCGTTGAAAATGCGATCCCGAACTCAGTCAATTCGGGACGCAATCGGGTACGGCTTCCTGACGATGTTAGGAAAGTGGCCCGACGCCCTTGGACAGTTATCGTACCTTCGTGACCGTAAGGCTGGGCGCGTCGCGCGGATGATTGAGTACAAAGCCCAGGAGGCTCAGTTGCCCGGTGGCAAGTTTGTGGGAAGCGTTGATGTCTGATCCGGATTGGCAAGCCGATTTGCGACGCTACCCGCCACGGGCCCTGTTCCGCGAACAATCGGCATGGGCGCTGTGGATCTACCGGTTTGGCCGACGCAATGACCTTCGCGGGCCTGGCATCGCACGATGGATGACAAACCGCTTTTACTGGGTGGCCTTTCGATTGATTGAAACGCTCACCGGCGTCAGCATTCCCAAAACCGCGCGCGTCGGGCCGGGATTACGCATCTATCACTTTGGGAACATATTCGTACATAAAGACGCCGTCATCGGCGCCAATTGCACGCTCCGGCAAGGTGTAACAATCGGAAACCGTGAAACCGATGGCCCGGTCCCGGAACTGGCAGACGATGTCGAACTCGGCGCCTACGCGCAGATTCTGGGCGGCGTACATATTGGTCAAGGAGCTAGAATTGGAGCAATGAGCGTGGTTCTGAACGACGTGCCCGCTGGCGCGACAGCGGTCGGCATTCCGGCGCGAGTCATTTCCGGCAAAGTTCCAGAGCCATCTGAAGGCGTAAACGTGGCGATGGGCGTTCAAGGATAAATGTGAACCTGGTCCAAAGGGAAGAGATGCTCCGAAAGGCAACACAACCACCCATGAGCCCGCCGACGCGCAAGTACGCTTTGATCACGCCTTGCCGCGATGAATCGAAGTATGCACGGCGTACGCTCGAAAGCATCATCGCCCAATCGGTGCAACCCGCCCTTTGGATCATCGTGGATGATGGCTCGCACGATCAGACCCCCGAGATTCTCGCCGAATACGCGGCAAAGTACCGGTTCATTAAAGTCATTCGCCGCGAAGATCGCGGCTTCCGCAAGCTCGGTGGCGGAGTGATCGATGCCTTCTACGAAGGATTCAAATCACTGCAACAGGAAGATTTCGAATATGTCTGCAAACTCGACTTGGACCTCGATCTTCCTCCCCGATATTTCGAAACGCTAATGCGGCGGATGGAACTCAATCCCCGGATCGGCACCGCCAGCGGCAAACCCTGGTTCGCCGGCCCCGATGGCCGGCAAGTCAGCGAGATGTGCGGTGATGAAAACTCCGTCGGCATGATCAAGTTCTACCGCCTCTCTTGCTTCAAACAGATCGGCGGCTTTGTCCCCGAGTTAATGTGGGACGGAATCGACGGGCACCGCTGCCGCATGCAAGGCTGGATCGCCTCAAGCTGGGATGACGTCGAACTTCGATTCGAGCACCTCCGACCCATGGGAACCAGCCACAAAAACTGGTGGACCGGACGGGTCCGCCACGGCGTCGGCCAATATTACATGGGCACCGGACCAATCTACATGCTCGCCAGCGCCCTCTTCCGCATGACCCGCCCCCCCATCCTGGTCGGCGGAGTGGCAATGATGTGGGGCTACTTGAAAAGCCTCATCGAGCGAAAACCCCGATACGACGCCGATGGATTCCGCAAATTCCTGCGCCACTACCAATGGTCCTGTCTGATCCTCGGCAAGCGCCGAGCCACAGACAAACTCAACCGCAAACAGGAAACCCGGTGGGAGCCATAAGCATTCTCGTGACACGGGTTTTTAACCCGTGCTGACCGCGCAAAGCATAATGCCATTGGGGTGTGTATAATCGAACCATGGTAGCCTCCGGCGACACCGAGCAGTCCCTGGTATCCTTATGACACTGAGCATCTCACTTTCACCTGAAGTCGAAGCCAGGCTCAAAGAGCGGGCCGCGGCTGAAGGCAAGGATCCGACCGCTTACGTCTCCGATCTCGTGACGCAGGTCATCACCCAGCCGAGCCTGGAGGAGCTGCTGGCCGTCTCCCAGGCGGAGTTCGCCTCGACCGGCATGACCTCCGATGAAGTCATGGACTTCGGCCGCGAGCTTCTGGAAAAAATTCGCGACGAGAAAGCACCGAAGGCATGACGCCACGGGCCGTTTATGATGCCATGGTGTTTTTTCAGTGGGCTACCCTTCCCCCTGAGCAACCCCAACGCCAACACGGGCCATCGATCGCTGCCTGAGATTGCTAGGACCGCGAAAGGGGTGTCCCCAGGCTCCACCCCCAAACCGTCCTACAACCCTCGGTAAACCTCGCGCCGATGCGCAACGCTTACGATGACGATCGTTAATTCCCGTTCGTGCAGTTCGTAAATAATGCGGTAATCTCCGACGCGGATGCGCCACAAATTCAATTGTCCGGAGAGCTTCACGCATCCCGGCGGTCGAGGGGTATCAGCTAACGCGAGAATTGACGCATCTACCCGCCGCACGGTTCTCGCGTCCAAGCGGCGCAATTCGCGCTTGACCGAGGTGCGGTATAGAACCGTGAAGCTCATTCCAGCCCCAACTCCTTGCGCAACCGCGAATAGGGACGGGCCGGCTCGCCACGGCGGCGCGTCGCTTCGGCAATGTCACCGCGATCCTGGACCGTCAATTTGCCCTTCCGCGCCGGCCGGGCCTTGGCGGCGTTGGCTTTTAACGCGCGGTAATCTTTCTCCCGCAAAAGTACGAATCGCTCACGCCCCAGCTTTACGGTTTGCACGGTCATACATTCAGATTACCACAACCGCTCGGCAGCGGAAAGCGGATCGGCAGGCGCGTGAAACATGAAACGTGATGGGGTAGATGCGGACGCTTCAAGCTCGCACCGGGCCGGCGGAAAAATACCATCGCGTCATAGACGGCGCGCCGGATCATGCCGAGGCGGCTTTCTTCTCGGCCCTCAGGGCATCAAGTTCCCGCCGTCCGAGGTCCAAGATTTCCTGCTCGCTCTTGCCCGTCTTCGCGAAGTCGGCCCGAACCGGTGCGAAAATTTCATCGATGGTCGGAACCACCACCGCCTCGGCAAGCACCTTCGAGGCATAAACATCCACCGGTTCGCCCACCGCGTCAGCCCGCTCGCGGAGTCTGGTTTCCACCTCGGGAGAAACAGTAAGGCTCAGTGTCATAAGTCACCCTGACCCCATCAATTCTAGCAGAAGAATCCCGGAAGGCGACGATTTTCGCGAGTGTCCACGGCCTACTGCTCATCGCCCACTGCCTGCCCCCTACTTCTTCTTGGCCTTAATCCAGGCACGGGCGACGTGGTCCGACTTTTCAATCCGCGCCGTGACCGATGGAGCGAGCATTTCCGCTGGGATAGGCCGCTCATCATTGGCCTTTCGCCGCAGGGGCGGGGTTCGGGGAATTGCTGATTGCTGATTGGAGGAGGGGAGGGGGGGCTGGACGGGGCGGAATTGGCGGGACTGGCGATTTTTTGGGGTGGTCGTGAAGGGCAAGCTTTGGTAGGCGCGGTGCGGCGGGATGAAGGACTTGCGGAGAATCGGGGTGGTACGTTTGCGTTGGAGGCGTTGAGCTACGAGCCGACAGACTGAGCCGTCGGGCAGTCCTAATGTTACGACATGTCGGAGATACTTGTAGATCGCGATCCCTGCCCTTGTGGAAGCGGGCGGCGGATCGTTGATTGCTGCGTTAGGTCGTGCGGATGGTTGCTGCCACCAGCACCCCTGACGCTGTTCATGAATCAGCGGTGTTATGCGAGAAGAACGCGAGATTGTTCGACCAAGCTCACGCGCGAGCACGCGGTAAGCGCAGGCATTCTTTCCATAATGGCTGCCCGCGGACCGATTCGCGTGAGCGGACTTCCAAGGCAGCCCGTCGGGGAAGTCAAGCTTCTAACGCCGCAGGCTCTCGCCAGCAAAATCCTTTGTAAACGACATAATGAATCGCTCTCGCCTCTTGACGCATTGGGAAAGCGATTCTTCGGTTCGTTCCCGCACATCTCTCCGTCTCAAACAAGTGCAGATGAACAACTGCGGCTCTTTCAAGGTCACGATCTCGAACGATGGATGCTAAAGACTATGTGCGGCGCGATCTGCTCGCGATACGTCGCCGGTCCAGCAATGCCGCCACCAGAATGGCAACCAAGCGTTGAATTGCTAAAAGTGCTTCTGCTTGGGGCGCCCTTGGTCTCTCCCGCCGGACTCTATTTCCGAGCCAATACCGGAGAAACGATCGACCCGCGGCCGCGGGTGGAAGTCACGCTCCTCGCTAATACGCAGGAACCACAAGGCATCGCGATACTCTTACACGGATTCGAGTTCTTTCTCGCTCTTGAGGCACCGGCGGAATCATTCTTGGCCAGCACCCAGTACCGACCAAACGGGTTAGAGTTCAATACGCCACATGGAAAAACTTCGCTCCTTTTTTACTGGGCGGAGTCGCATTATGGGGCAACCGCAAACATCACATTTGTTCCAAAGTAAAGGCGGTCGTGACGATGTTTGGCATCGATCTATCCACTGCGACAGGATTCTCGGAATGGCACCTTGGGACATGCCCGGTACAGCGCGTATCCTCGTCGGGAATCTTTCAAAATCCTGTCAACTCGTACCGCGTTTTGTTACAATGACGCCTCGCTTCCAAAGATCAAATCGTCTTGCCGGAGGATTCGTGAAAGTTATGTCCGCCGCTGGTCGTGCCGTTTCTTGCTCGCCATCTAGTCAACGCCGCATCATGGCGGAGAGGACGTGGGGCCGGACCACGCCGCGACGCCGTACCGGCGTGGCTCGTGACACCCTTAATTTACCTACGCCCGCGTCGATAGAAGCCTTGGAGCGGCGACAATTGCTGACTGCCGTCTTGGTCAACACGATAATCGATGGGATTTTTCCTCCCAACACAGGCATCATCAGCCTTCGCAGCGCCATCGCGACGGCGAACAGCAGCACTACGCCAACCACAATCACCTTCGACCCCACTGTATTCGCGACGCCGCAGACGATTGTTTTGAATGGCACCGACTTCACGCTGAACGGGACGCAGCCTACAACGATCACAGGCCCGGTAGCGGGCGTAACGATTGACGGGCACGCCCTTGGCGCCGTCTTTACGATTAGCGGCGCGAATGCCAACCTCTCCGGGCTCACCATCACGAACGGCAGCAATCGGGGCATTTCCAACAGCGCGACGCTGACCCTCACCAACGTTTCTGTTTCGAGTAACGCTGGCGGCGGGCTCCATAATTCCGGTTCCGCAACTCTGAACAATGTCACGATCTCAAACAATACTCAGGCGGTTAGCGGCGGTGGCATCTACAACGATATCAATGCAAGCCTCACGCTCACTAGCGGAGTGATCTCAGGCAATACGTGCAGCGGCAATGGCCAGAGTGGCGGCGGCATCTCCAACTTCGACGGGAGCATCACGCTCGCCGATGTTACGGTGTCAGCGAACACGTCGAGCTACGACGGCGGAGGCATCTTCAGCCTCGGCCGGGCGACCCTTACCAGAGTCAATGTCTCGGGCAATTCTTCGGCCGGCTACGGCGGCGGAATCGACAACGGCGCCGGGCCGATGACCCTGGCAAACGTAACCCTTTCGGGCAATACCGCCTCTACATCTTCTGGCGGTGGCATCTACAATGGCGGCTTTAGCGTAAGCGGCCCCGGTGGTTCCTTTAACACGGGCACGCTGACGCTAACCAATGCCACAGCTGTTGGGAACTCGGCCAACATCGGCGGCGGTATTTACAACGTCAGCGGTTCGACGGTAACGGTATCCAACACGATCGTTGCGGGAAACGTTCTTGCAGGCACCGGCGGCAGCGGCCCGGACGCCTCCGGCTCGTTGAACTCGCTGGGATTCAACCTCGTCGGCAAGACCGATGGCAGCGGCGGCTCATGGAATGCCGATGATCTCACCGGGACCGTTTTGCAACCGTTGAATCCCATGCTTTCCGCATTGGGAAATTACGGTGGTCCCACTCAAACAATGGTCCCGCTGCCAGGAAGCCGCGCAATCGACGCCGGTTTCAACGCCTTCGCGGTTGACGCCAATGACCAACCGCTGACAACCGATCAGCGTGGCCTCCCGCGCATTTACAACGCCAGGGTGGACATCGGCGCAGTGGAGTTTCAGCCTCAACCAATAAACGGCACGTCTGGCAGCGACTCAATGACGCTTGAACAGGACGCGGACCATCAGCACGTCGACTGGACCGTTGACACGACGAGCGGTCAATTCATTATCGCTGACCCTGAGGGGGCCATCATCAATGGCGGAGGCGGTTCCGACACGATCACGCTCGACTACACAAACGGCAATCCGCTTCCGCACCTATTGCACCTAAACGGGACGTTCACGATCAACGGACTTGCCGGGAGCAACCCGCTGGCCGGCACGACGCTGGAGATCGGCAAGAGCACGGTATACGTGAACTACGTGGGCGGAGCGAGTCCGGCGGCGTTCATTCAGCAGTATCTGGCGAACGGGTACGACGGCGGCGCCTGGACCGGCTCCCCCACCGCTTCCACCGGTGTCATCACCTCCGCCGCGGCGGCATCCGGCCCGCTCAACACCTTCGGCGTCGGGTTCGCCGACTCGGCCGACGGCGTGGTGGTCGGCCAGCCCGCCAACACCGTTGAGCTTCGCTACACCGTCATGGGCGATGCGAATCTAGACGGCGTGGTTAATGCTTTGGATGCGGTTCAAATGGCGCGGAATTACATGATTGCTGGGAGAAGCGCGTGGGACTTGGGAAATTTTAATTATGACTCGGTCATCGATATAAGCGACGCGATGATCTTGCAGAAAAATTTCAATGCAAAGGTGACGGCAGCGGCCGTGAGTGCGGCTTCGACGACCGTCGGGGTAACGCCAGGTGCCGCGGCGATCAGTTCGACGTCGGGAGGCAGTACGTTGCTCGTTGCCACAAATCCGCCAACCGGCCCAGGCGGCGGCGACGGGAATGGGAGCAAGGCGGCTGTGAATGTTACGCCGGACGATAAGCACCGCGTGAAGCGCGGACGGCTGGATCGAAGGGATGACCGGAGACGATGAGAGTCAGATCGCGCGTGATTCTTCGCAGCGTCCGCCAATTCTTGCCCAGCCCCGGTCGAACTACGGATAACATGGATAACACGGTAAAGACAAATCTGTTTTTCCCATCCGCGTCATCCGCGAAATCCGCGGTTCCATTTCTTCCATCTACCCGTCGACTTGAAGTCAATCCGCCAATCGCCCTCCATGGAAGACAGGAGAAGAATTCTTAACCACAGATTCCGCCGATGCTCGCAGATAAAGACAAAGGCAAAGTCCGAGACCTGCATTTCATCTGCGGCCATCTGTGCCATCTGCGGCTAAATCGCTTGCATTGGCTTTCTCTGTGCCCTCCGTGTTCTCTGTGCCCTCTGTGCTTAATGCGTTGTTTTTTTCCTTCGTGTCTCGTGCCAGAGCAATCGTCGACGGGAAGTGGACGCTGGGCGATTTACAAACCGAGCCGCCGACAATTGTGTGAGATCCCTTATTGCGTTGAGAAGCGCGAGCCGTCGGCTCAATTGCCGTGGGCCGGGCGTGTCTGGCGTGGCGCGGGCCAATATCATATGGGAAACGGACCAATTTACCTGCTCGCCACCGCCCTGTTCAGAATGACCCGCCCCCCCTCCATCGTCGCAATGGCAATGATGTGGGCATATTGACGAGCCTCATCGACCGTAAACCCCGCCCTGCCGCCGTCCGTGTTGTTAAATTCTTGCTGCATGACCAATGGCCAAGTTTGATTCTGGGTAAGCGCCAAGTGACCGATAATTTGAACCGCCGACAGGAAGCCCGATGGGAGCCAGGCGGCGTTCCCCTCCCATTTCAAGCCATAAATTCACCCGCCGATGCGGCAAAAACCCCCGATTAAGTGGCTCAACACTCCCCGCATAACCCATTATTCAAAAAACACTTAAGAAATCTATTCGGCGCGGTAGTTCGATCTTCAGGATATTGCGCAGCAACAACCGGTCAGGCAGTTGGGGCAAGGTGGATTATTTGTATTGCATCTTTTGGGGATGGGGGTCATATTTCTTGAGTCATGCAGTGGGTTGCTTCTTCGGCCGACGATGGAATGGCAGTTGCCATGATCGAAAGCCACGTTTGAAAAAAGGCCATGCTTCGCGCCTCCGAAGCGTATGTGCGGAAGCCGGGTCCAGTAAGACGATAAGTCTTATGGGCTGGTGGTCGCTGTGCGTCTCCAGATGAGCCGGAGTGGGACTCTATGTATCTTCGCTATCGCGAACCTGTTTGGGAAACATCAGAACTGTTGGATAGTGCGTCCGCCCGTCGAACCGCCAGTGGGGGCAACGGGCGCCGTCGTCGCGACCTCCCGGGCGCTCCACAACATTCTCCGGGCCGGGCAGTCACTTCAGCCACGCCGCTCCCAGTCATTGAGCTCAATGGCGTGAAGCTTCACGCCGTGACCGAATCCCAGGTGATCAACCATATCCTTGATGCCTTGGATGGCGGACGAGGCGGCGTCGTGGTGACGCCCAATCTGGATCATTTGCGGCGCTACGTCCGCGACCTGAGCTTTGGCGCCTTGATTGCCGAAGCGGATCTCATTGTCGCCGACGGCATGCCGTTGGTCTGGGCCAGCCGCCTTCAGGGCACACCGCTGCCCGAACGCGTTCCAGGCTCAACGTTGATCTCCACGCTATCGGCCGCGGCCGGTGCGCGCAAGCGAACCGTCTTTATGTTGGGCGGGGACCATGGCACAGCCGACGCCGCCGCTGCGGCGCTTCAACTCAAATATCCCAGTTGCCTGGTCGTGGGCACGCATTTCCCGCCCTTCGGGTTTCAAGATAACCCCAAGGACATGAGCGTAATCATACAGAAACTGTCCGACGCCAAGCCCGACATTGTGTATGTCGCCCTGGGCTCGCCAAAGCAGGAAGTGTTGATCGGACGCCTGCGCTCAATTCTGCCTAATGCCTGGTGGATTGGCGTCGGCAACAGCTTTAGCTTCCTGGCCGGGCGAGTTCGCCGCGCTCCGGTGTGGATGCAGCGGATCGGCATGGAGTGGATGCACCGACTGTGTCAGGAACCCAAGCGTCTCTTCAAGCGCTACCTGATCGTCGGCGTTCCATTCGCGGCGTCACTACTGACAAAATCAACCATGCGCGGCTTGGTCAATCGAGCGCGACGCCTCAGACCCGGCAAGCAGCAGAACTATCGCCTGGCCCCGGCTCCGACCGAAGGACAGGCCATCGCCAAATCGCTCCTTCAATCGCAATCTGAAACAACTACTCCGCCGGTCATTGGGCTGTCGCGACCCGCGCGAAACGACAAGCCGACCGGAGTGACCGTCCCCACCATCATGCCGGCGCGAGCTTTGTCCGGTTTGCGGGCGATGGTATTGCTTGGAGGCGCGGTTCGCGCCAGCGAGCTCAGTTCCGGAACGCGTCGTTCACTGCTCGATCTCCCATTGGATTCCAATGGATCTATTCTGAATCACTGGCTGAGTCACGCGCATGATGTAACACGGTGGGCCGCCCTCTCGCGGCTGCCTGTGCGTGTCATGGTCAATCAAAATGCACCTGACCCGATCAGTGCCGATTCAGGGCATTACGGCGAATTTCAAGTCGAGCGCGATCTCTCCGACTACCGTGGCACCGGTGGCGTGCTGCACGACCTTGCCGCGCAATACGATGATGACGATTTGATCCTGGTTGCAAACGCCGCACAGGTGTTGCTCGATCCGTTGCCGGCGCTCGTCTCCGAGCTCCACGCTCGCAAGGCCGACGTCGCGGTCGTTTCTCACGAAGACGGCACACCGAGCGGTTTGATGCTCGTGAGTTGCCGGGCGCTGCGCCTGATTCCTTCGCGCGGGTTCGTAGATATGAAGGAGCAGGCTCTCCCGCTGATCGCCGCGAAATACGATGTGCGCGTGATGCATCGGCGCCGCCCAACCGGGCTGCCCGTTCGCTCGCTCACGGATTACATTCAAGCATTGCGATTTCATCACCGGCGCAAGAGCGGCCGCCCTGCCGCGACCGACCCGTTGGCAGAAGATTGGAGTCCGACATTCTTTCTAGTCGAGGATGGAGCTCATGTAGATGCTTCCGCCCGACTGCACGATTCCGTGGTATTGCGTGGTGCGCACGTTGAGCCGGGCGCGGTCATTGTGCGGTCGGTGGTATGCCCGGGCGCCACGGTCGGCCGAGATCGAACTGCCGTCGATCGGCTCGTCATGGATGGTTCTCCCGAGACAAGGATGCCGCGACTCCGCCCGACCCCGGTAGCGCAATAGATGTTATGCCTGCAACGATTGATGCACCCGTGTCAGCTCCTGCCCAAGCCGTCCCCGTGCGTGCGGCTTCGGGACCAATCCGCCCGCGCCGCATAGCGCGTTCAGATCGCTGGACCGCCTGGCATGTCGTTGCGGGCGTGGCGATGGGCGCACTTGCCATCTGGGCCACTCTCGATGCCTGGTCCGACATCTTACTCATCGCCCGTCGCAACGAAGAATACAGCCACATCTTCCTGGTGCCATTTGTCGCACTGGCGATGATCTACGTGCGGCGAGCACGTTTCCGATACTGCAAGCCAACTGCGACCGGCTTAGGCTTTGTGATTGCCGGTCTGGGATGGTGTATGCACGTTTTCGGGTTCTATCACAACTACGTATCGCTCTGGCACGTTGGGGCGGTCATGGTCCTGGTCGGCTGCATCGTCTCGGTGTTCGGAAAGCATGCCGTCTTCAGATTCTTCCCGGCAGTCGCGGTTCTGCTGTTTTTGATCCCCGTCCCTGGGATGGTGCGGCTGAGGATCGCCGCGCCCCTTGAGAATTACACGGCTCAGATTTCCGAAATGTTGCTAAATGCCGGCGGCGTAGCGGTCACCCGCACGGGAAATCTTCTGATGGTCAGCAATATTCCCGTGAATATTGCCGAGGCCTGCAATGGGCTTCGAATGGTGTTCGCGCTGGTCCTGGTCTCATACTTCTTCGGATTTGCCCTCCCCCTGCGTAACTCGGTCCGATTCACGATCCTTCTTGCCAGCCCTTTTGCGGCAATTATTTGCAACATTGTGCGAATCCTGCCAACCGTCTTACTTTACGGCCGGTCGCAGGATGCGGGTCGGCTCTTCCATGATTACAGCGGCTGGCTGATGCTGCCGATCTCATTTCTAATACTACTTGCGATCATCGCCGCACTTCGTTGGGCGATGGTTCCGGTAATGCGTTATACGCTGGCTTCTTAGGTCCGGTAATTTTTTTTGACACGATCCAAGATCACCATTTTCGCTTCACCATTGCTGTGCCTGGGCCTGCTGGGCGGCATTGTGGCCGAGGATCGCACCCACCTAAAGCCATCGGATGTCGAGCCTTATCACGCACGTGCTCGCAAGGTGATTGAAGCGTGGCCCGAAGTCATTGCCGACAAAGACGGAACTTGGCACACCAGCAATAACGAGCGGTTACCTGATTCGGCCGAGCAACTGCTCCATCCCAACTGCTTTATTTCGCGCGGATACACCAACGACACAATTAGGCAAAAGGGACAATTTGCCCAAGCCAGCCTATTAATCGTGCAATGCAAAGACTCGCGAGACATGGCTGGGCACTTCCCTCCGAACTGCTACCCCGCCGCGGGCCAGCCTCAGATCGGGACGGCTGCGCTGTTCAAAATGCATTTCCCGGGATTTGACGTTGAGGGAACTGAGTACCTTTTCCTGCGAAAGTCCCTTCCGATATCCCGCCAATGCGTGTACGACTTCTTTATCGTGCCGGGCCAAGGATCGCAGCCGGATATGAACACGCTGCAAGCTGCTGCAAAAGACTATCAGCGGCGCTACTATGGAGCGGCCCAGTTTCAGGTGGTCATGGACGCCGACTACCCCCAGGACGTGCGGGAGTCTATTTTTCGAACAATCATCGGGGCGAACGCGCAGGCGTTGTCGGTCCTTAACACGGTAGAGGTCAAATGAGTCACGACATTCAACTTTCCAACACGAACGTGCCCCTACAGCCCGCGCTGACGCCGCCTCAGGTCCTGGCCCCAACCGGCCAACCGGAGGCGGCGCCCCTGCGTCGCATTCATCGGTTGCTGCGAGGACGGTATGCGCTGGCGGCGGTATTGGCCGCCATCGGCGCGGCTGCCGGGGTGGCGGCGGGTGTGATGCTGCCCAAGCCGGCGTATGAAAGCGTGGGCCTCATCCAGATTCGCCCGCTTGTGCCAAGCGATAACAGCAAGATGGACATCGTCATGCCGCTCTACACACAGTATGTGCAGGACGTCATGGTGAAGCTGCATACCGATCGCGTCATTCAGTTGGCAATGCAGAACCCGCTTTGGAAGCAACATCGAGAATATCCCGGCGAGCTCCCTCCGACTGAACAGGTCATTCAATTTGGGAAAAACCTATCGATCAAACAGCGGCCCGATGCCTCGGAAATGATCCAGGTGGTTTACACCGACGCACAGCCCGACTCGAGAGAGGTCGCTCAGATCGCCGTGAGCTCTGTAATTAATGCCTACCGCGAAATCTGGGACACGAAGGACAATCGTGACCTCGACACCAAGGTGAGCTACATCAAGAATCAACGCGACCAGACTGTGTTGCTGATGGAAGCTAATCAGCGAATGATGGATGGATTGGTCCACGAGGTAGGCGATGACGCCGCTCCAATCTTAACGGCCCGGCAAACGGACTTGATCGCGTTGGAAAAGGCGTATGGAACGGCCAAACTTCGACTTGACGCTGTTCGCGACAACCTTAAGCGCCACACTCAGGGACTTGCGGACAACGAGAACTATTCCCCGAATGACATCGCGGGTGTCGATCCGCAGATGCAGTACCGCTTAAATCAGCTGCTCGATCGCCAAGCCCGGATTGTGACGCAAGGTGGGGCTCTGGGGCCAAAAAACGCCGCCATGGTCGCGCTACAAAGAGACCTTGAGGTTTGGCAGAAGAACGTTGACGATTACGCGGCACAATTTAATCACGATTACTTTATCGAAGCGCGGAATGATGGAAGCGGCCCCCCTTACAAGGTTCTGAAGGATTTGAGGGCGCTTGAGGCCACTGCCAGCGCGTTAGAAAAGCAAATCGCGACTCAGAAGGAATTCGTTACGAACGTCAATCAACGTCACGCGTCGATTGTTGCTTATAAGCAGAAGAACGATCAGCTTCAGGCTCAGATCAATCGATACGATCAGAACCTCGAAACGCTCGAGTTTCAAAAGGCGCTTGGCGGGCAGTTTACCGCGATTGATGATGGAAGCATCCCGCAGCCTGCTGGGGATCGGCGGCCAGTGTTTGCGGCTCTTGGATTCGTTGGCGGTGCGGCGGTTCCGATTGGGTTCCTGCTGTTGCTTGGGCTTGCCAATCCTCGGTACCGGTTCTCGGATGAGACCAATACTGAAACGATCGGTTTGAATTTGCTGGGTATTCTTCCTGACCTACCCGATCGGCTGAGCGATCCGGAGCAGGCTTCGATTGCGGCTCATTGCGTGCATCAGATTCGGACCATGCTTCAGATCAGCGGCGGGACTGAAGAACGCCGGGTGTTTGCTGTGACCAGCGCCGCGCCGGGCGATGGCAAGACCAGCCTTACGCTCGCGCTTGGACTTTCTTATGCGGCGTGCGGCACCCGCACTTTGCTGATCGATTGCGATCTGGTGGGTGCCGGCCTGACTTCGCGCATGAACGTGAATGCGCCGGAAGGCGTGCTTGAGGCCATCGCCAACCGCTCGCTTCTCGAATACGTCCGCTCGACGGACGTGGCGGATGTGGCGATTTTGCCGGTTGGGTCGGCTCAGACGCTGCATGCCAGCACGTTGTCGCCGGCGGCTTTGCGTCGGCTCATTGACGAAGCTCGCAAGCAATTCGACACGATCCTGATCGATACCGGGCCGATCCTGGGCAGCATCGAAGCCTCCCTGGTCTGCGCCGCGGCGGATGCGGTTGTGCTGACCGTGGCGCGCGGTCAACAGCGGCCGCTGGTTGAGAAGTCGATCAATCACCTGATGAACATCGGGGCCAAGCTGGCCGGCGTGGTGTTCAATCGTGCACAGGCCAACGACTTTGACCGATCCATCAGCGGCGTCTCGTCGCTGCGATCGGTGGCATCAGGCAACGGCCACAATGGTCATGATGGACCGCGCTACGGAACGCTTGGCCGGGCAGTGCATTCGACGACTCAGCGTTCCGACGCCAATGAGGGATGAAGTGCCTAGTAGTGAATCGACATTGGGGACCTTAACGCCCCCCACCGCGATTCTGGACGGGCCGGCGCCGGTGTACACCGGCGCAGAAGAATCCGCGCCGGTCGAAATCAGCTTGTCGCATGGCGGCCCGTCGCCGGTTCCTGCGAAGCAATCGCGCACAATCTGGGGCCTGGATCCGCAGCAGTTGCACACGCGTTACTGGGCGGCTCATGGAGTGCAGGTGGTTCGCCTGGGCGAGCCTTCGGAAATCGTGAAGCACGCCGAGCTGTTTCTGTTGACCGATGCCGGCTCGCTCACGCTCTTTTCCCTGACGCCGTTGATGGACGCGCTAAACTGGATTAAGCCCCAGGTGCTGTTCGTCCGCCTTCACGATGGGCACGAGCGCGGATATCGCGAAAACATATTGGCCGATGATTCAGAACGCTTCCTGCGCTTCCAACGCGTTTACGATGCATCGAGTCATCTGGCCCGCGTCGCACTAACCCCCGATCGGGAAATCGCCCAGCTCTGGCAATCGGCCCCGAACCCGCTCACCGGCTGGCGCCGGCTCCGCCGTTTCATCCCCCGTCACGACCGCGCCACCAAGAGCATTGAAGGCGCCGTTTACGACGCGAACCTCGATCGCGAAGTTGCGTGTTTTCTGCACGACATGCTCCAACTTTGGAAGCAGCCCGATACAATCGTCAACCGCGCTGTCCGAGCGAGCGGGGATGTGTGGGGCGACACCAAGAGCACCATCGATCCATCAGCAAAATTCATTGGTCCGGTTTGGATTGGCGCGGGCCGAACCGTTCAGGCAGGTGCAACAGTGATCGGCCCGGCAGTCATTTGGGACGATCCGGAACACAAGCCCCCGCTTGAAGAAATTCAGTGGCTTAATATCGAGCCTGTCGAGCCCCCGCCTGATCCAATCCCCCGCGCCGGAACGGTTGTTGATCGCGTATCGAAGCGCGCCTTCGACATCGTGTTCTCGATCATCGCGATCATATTCACCATTGCGCTGTACCCGCTGGTCATGCTTGCGATTTGGATTGAGGACGGCCGCCCGTTCTTCTTCACGCATCGCCGGGAAACCCTCGGCGGGCGCGATTTCCCATGCCTGAAATTCCGCTCGATGCGTAAAGACGCCGAGAGCATGAAGGCCGCGCTGCGAGCACGCAATCAGGCTGACGGACCTCAGTTCTATATTCAAGACGACCCTCGCCTGACGCGAATCGGTCGGCTTCTCCGTCGATACAATCTCGACGAGCTTCCGCAGTTTTTTAACGTGCTGGCCGGGCATATGTCGGTGGTTGGGCCGCGGCCAAGCCCGCATGCCGAAAATCAGTTTTGCCCCCCGTGGCGTGAAGCGCGTCTGAGCGTTCGGCCAGGGGTGACCGGCCTCTGGCAAATTAAGCGAACGCGCAGCACGGGCAGCGACTTCCAGGAATGGATCAAATACGACATCGAGTATGTCGAGAAACGCACCTTCTGGATGGACCTGGGGATCATTTTCAAGACGCTCTCGATCGTCTTTGGCAAGGTAAGTCGATCGTAGCCCGGAAAAGGCATGGCTCACCACGGAGGCCACGGAGGCGATTCTCGACAAACATGATTACCACGAAGGCACGAAGACACGAAGAAAACAAAACAACCGATTAAGCACAGAGGCCACCGAGAACACAGAGGACACAGAGAATACGAATAGAAGAGTTTTGACGGCAGATATACGCAGATGAATGCCGCTCTTTTTCTTATCTGCGAGCATCTGCGCAATCTGTGGTTGAATTCCTTCGGCATTTCTTCTTGCATTTCCTCCGTGTTCTCTGTGCCTCCGTGGTGACCAATCTGTTCCAAGACTCCCACAAACAACATAAGACCAGTAAGTTCCCTTCGATCCCGCGCCGATGTAGAAACATGGACAAGAGCGTCGCGCCGCGGGTGCCGATGCCGATCCGGGTTATGGGACGTTCATGAACATTAGACCGAAGACCGTTCGCCGACTGATGATCCTTTTCCTGGGGCTGGTCCTTTTTGCGGGGATCGTTCTCAGTTGGCTCTGGCTCAGCCAGCGGCGAATTCGCGGGCAGATCGCGCAACAGCGCAAAGACGCCATCGCGGCCTTCAACGCCAACGATTATTCGGCGGCGGCCGCCCTGTTTGCCAGCTACCTGGCCCGCAGTCACACCCAGGAATCTGATGCCGAGGCACTGTTCGATTACGGCAAATCGAGGATGAACTCAACGATTGAAGGCAATCGCCGGATCTTCGAATCCATCGGTGTCTTCGAGCGATATCTCCAGCTCAGCCAAGCGAACGACCCAAGGGGCAAAGATCGCCGAGCCATCGAGGAAAATGAGGCGCGCCACCTCCTGCTCAATCTTTACAGCCAGGCGCACGACACCAAGAAGGTTCGCGAGCGGGCGAATAAGATCCTCGCTGCAAATCCAAATGACATCGACGCGCTCCAGAACCTCGTTCGCGCACTTCAATCCGAAAATAATGCGCCCGCGGCTCTCGAAGCCTGCCGCAAGCTGAATCAACTGCTCGCCCCCGATCTCGAATGGCAAATAGCGGAGCTGAAGCTCCTGAGCGCAACAGGCATGCCCGCGGACAAGGTAGTTGCCCGAGCGAAAGAACTTCAATCGACCCACCCCAACGAGGCGACGTTCGAAGCGTTGCTGTCATGGGCTGACCTGGCGTTTGGGAATGATCCAGCCGGCGCGAAGCAAGCCGCCGAAGCCGCGGCAAACATGCCGCCGGGCAAGGCCGAGACGGTTCTTGAAATCGTCCGGCTGCTCGATCTTCAACAGGACTCCGCGCCGGCCGATCAATTTCTCCAACGCGCTCGAACCGCCCACCCCGATGACGCAACGATATTTCGTGCGCTGGTCGAGCGAACCTGGCAGCGCCGCGGACCTCAGGACGTGATCGAAGCGGTCGGTCAGATCGATCCGAAATCCGCCGATCCCGCGCTTCTTGGTTACAAGGCAATGGCGTTGTACGCGGTCAACCAGCCAACCCAGGCCGCCTCGCTACTCGAATCATTGGCTGCTCGCACCGATGACGCCTCCCGGGCATGGTCGCTGGTGCTACAGACTTCATTTGGAAAGGACCGCCCTACCGGCGCAGCCGCGATCCGCAAATACAGCGAAGCCTTGCTACGCGATCCGTCCAATCCCGTTTTCCCGTTCCTGCTGGGTCAGGCCTGGGCCTCAATGGGCGAGGTGGATCAGGCCCTGCGCGCCTGGACCGACGCTGCTCAGCGGAGTCCATCGTGGGCGCTGCCCTACTGTCTTATAAGCCGGACGCTTTCGGCAAATGCAAGATACCCTGAAGCGCTTCGCGCCGCTGAACTGGCTCGGCAGCGAGCGCCCGGCATCCTATTGGTCGAGTCGTCTTACGCGCGAGCATGGTATGGCCTGGAGATGTCCCGCGGCGCCACTCCGAATGCTTCCAGTGAAGCCGAGTCGCTCTTCACATTCCTGACCAATATTCAGAAAACATGGAAGAACGACCCGGATACGCTGGTCGAGTATGTTTCCATGCTTGCCCGACGCGGCCTACGGGATCGCGCCATCGAGGAAATTCGCACGGCAGTTTCTGCGGGTTCCGCGCTCGCGACTGACACGCTGATCAACCTCTCGGTCGTCAGTCACGACGAGCATCTCGGCCAGGAAAACCTGCTCCTGGCCGTCGCCGAAAAAGTAAACGGGCCATCAGTGTCGATCGCATTCGCCAGGGCGATGCTGCTGATTGAGTCGGGAAATAGGTCGGAAGCACTCACCCTTTTTGAAGCTGCCGCGCGTCCTCATTCATCGGATATCACGTGGCAAATCGCGGGCGCGCGACTGCTGGATGCGACCGCCGATGCACAGGCCCCCCGCCGGTGGGCCGAAATCGGTGCTCAATACCCAGACAATTTGCAGGTGCAATTTGCGATTCTGCGGTCGCCCTCTCATCAAACCGACCGCACTCTGTGGCGGCAGACGATCGACCGAATCAAAGCCGTGAGCGGGACGGATTCCCAGCTCTGGCAAATCGAGGATGCACGCTGGCATCTGTCCGGCCAGCCCAGCGATACGGAAGTCGAAGCATTGATCGCAGGCCTTACCAAGCTGGCAGGCGCAGCGCGAAGCATGCCCGATGTGCATCAACTACTGGCCGAGGCATTGCTGCGCGGCCAGAGCGTGGGCAGTGTTGCACGAGCCATCACGGAACTGACGATCGCTAATGATCTTCGGCCCGGCGATTTTGAAATTACGATGAAACTCGCGCAACTGCTTCTGGCCCAGGGAGCGCGAGACCGGTCTGGTGCTTTGGTGGATGCGATAGCGGCACAACCAAAACTATTGAAGGAACACCGCCTTTGGGCGGCGGCCATGTATGCCGATCTTGGCCGAATCGATTTGGCCATTGCCCTGGTCAGCGGCGACGTCGCCTCGGACGAACCTGGCGCGGCACGCGATGCCATGCTCGCGCAGCTTTACCGCCGGGCCGGTCGTACCAGCGAGGCGGCAACCGAATATCAGAAGATTCTCGAGAACGCTTCGAGTTCCCTGGAAAGTCTGGCTGCGGGAGCGGAGTTTTATGCTGCCCAATCGCGGTCCGAGATGGCCGAGAAGTTCCTCGCGCGTCTGGATCAATTGCCGCATGGCCCTGGAGTCGTTGAGATTCTGCGCGCCCGAGTCCTCCAGCTTGCCGGCCAGCCCGACAAAGCCATCGCCACCCTCGCGGCTGCAGCCCAACAGCACTCAAAAATCGAACAAATCTGGCAAGAGCTGTCCGGAGCATACATCCGAAACGGCAAGCTGGATGAAGCTGAACGTGCTGCCACGTCGGGCATCGCAGCCGTCCCGACGTCCACAAAGCTCCCCGCCCTACGCCGGCAGCTTGCACGACTTCGCGTGCTCTCGCCCCAGGAGGTTGGCCCGCTGATCGACGTCATTTCCCATGATCCCCTTCAGCCCGTTGCCGAAAAGGCGATGGCGCTGCTGGCCGACGGGAAGTCGCACAACACGCCGAACGAGCAGGTGCTTGCATCGTTGCGTGGGCTGGCCGACCAGAACTCCGACTTCCTCCCGCTTCAAAAGCTGCTCGCGCAACGCTACGCCGGGTCTGGTCGCCTTAGAGACGCAACTGATATTGCCGCCCGCGCCAGCGCCATGTCACCAGACGACATTGACGCCATCCGACTGCTGTGCGCCATCCAAACCGCATCCGGCAATTGGGAAGCGGCCCGGCAATCCGCGGTGCGCTGGCGGCAGCTCGCCAATGGCAACACACTCGACGCGGACCTGGCCATCGCCCGGAGCGATCTTCGGCAGGCCAAGCCCGACCCCAACGCCGCGGTCGCACAGTTGGCGCCGTACATATCTGATAATGTCCCCGCCGCCGCTCGTGAGGCAGCCCTGCCCTTGTATTGCAATGGCCTGATCGGCGCAGGACGCACCGCCGAAGCCGAAAAGCTGCTCGCGCCCCTGCTGCCCACCTCCCCGAGGTGGAAGATGGTCTGGCTGGAGATGGAAACCTCCGCCCAGCCCAACGCCCAAAGTGCAACGAGTTGGCTCACCAAATTTCCCGAACTCGCTCCCCCCACCACGCCCGACGAAAAAGTCGCATTGGCCGATGCCTGGGAGCAAGTCGGCAACCGGTTTGATTCACCCGCGGCACACAGCTTCGCACGCGCATTGCTTGAGCCTCTGATCGCCAGCCCAAATGTCCCAACCCAAGCATGGCCATCGTGGGCAAGCATCAATCAGGCTGCCGACAATCTCCCCGAAGCCGAGCGGGCATGGCGCCAATACCTCAAGGCGATGCCCGGCCAGCCCCTGGCCAAAAACAATCTCGCGTACGTTCTCGCGCTCGAAGGAGGCCCGACGCAGCTGGCTGAAGCGGAGCAGCTATCGCGAGAAGCCATCGCCGCCGAGCCCGGAATCTCGACCTTGTATGACACCCTCGCCCGAGTCCAGCTCCGCGCCGGCAAAACCGACGATGCTCTTAAAAGCTATCGCAGCGCTTTGGAACGAAATGCCTCGAACGTGGATGCGATGATCGGCTTAGCGGATGCCTTGGAGTCGCGCCCGCAAGCACGCGATGAAGTGAAGTCATTGCTCACTCGGATTGATGCCGCGGTGCGTGATGGCGCTGCGATTGCTTCGCCGCTTCGCAAGCAGTTGGATCGTGTGAAGACGGCGCTGAGCTCTTCGAGCCTGTAAGGTTATATAGGTCGGAGACCCAGGCTGGGCTGATGAAAAACCCGGCCCTTTTCAAGGTCAGGTTCGTCCAGGTTTTGTTGCGCGGTTTGACGCGCGCCCTCTT
>DAIRGS010000189.1:0-13503 GCA_036794395.1 Tepidisphaeraceae bacterium
CTGTAAATCCCAAACGAAAGCGCCGCCGCCAACCAAATGCTTCGATCCATGTCAGTCTCTTTCTCAAGTTAGATTTCCCATTCACTGAACGACATAGTAGGCGACGGCACAGGGGTTCTGCCATCGGGTCGGCATCGGTCTAGTCACTAAGAAATCGCCGCAACCATGATAGGGGTTATTCCTACACGGCTGAGCCCGCCCGCGGGCTCGATCCACAGCCGTTCCACCCCAACACGTCCGACCTCGAGCAAAAGGGCTTCCACCTCCACGCGGACTCCGTTGCATGAGAATGGAGCCGGCGTAGAAAGTCGGTCTCAATCGCGCACTGGATTCAGGGAGCGAGTCGTCGGACGACCCACCTCGATGAATCGTGGAGAAAGTATTCAATTCGGTCGTGCAGCCGGCTTGGCCGACCTTGCCAGAACTCGACTCGCCGGGGCCGCAGGTGGTAACCGCCCCAGTCCGGGGGGCATGGAACGTTCCCTTCCGGGAATCGGATGAGAAGTTCTCGTACGCGCTCCTCCAGCACTTCCCGGGAAGCAATCGGCTGGCTCTGACAAGAGGCCGCGGAGCCGATCCGGCTGGAGGGTGGCCGGCTGTTGAAGTAGGCGTCGGACTCGGCTGCCGATGTCCGGGTGACGTCTCCCTCCACACGAACCTGCCGTTCGAGTTCCGGCCAATAGAACACCAGTGCCGCGTGGGGGTTCTGGTCCAACTCCCTGCCCTTGCGGCTCAGGTAGTTCGTGAAGAAGACAAGCCTTTCGTGATCCACCCCTTTCAGTAGCACGATTCGGGCTGACGGAATGCCCTCCCGGGTGCATGTGGCGAGGGTCATCGCGTTGGGCTCATGGGCCTCGGCCGCCACGGCTTCGTGCAGCCACGCAACAAACTGCCGGAGTGGATCGGGATCAACCTCGTCCTGCGTCAATGACCGCTGCTGGTACTCGATCCGAAGTCGTGACAGATCACGGTACGTGTTCCGCGGGTGCTCGGACATAGTCGAGTCTCGATCGAATTGCGAATCCGTGTTGGAACACAGTGTTGGCAACGGCCATGCAGTGAACGCTGTGAAGGAACGGGTCGCTGCTTGTCGTGCAATGCCAGCAAGTCTTTTAATCCCGCAAACCCGAAACAGCAAATCGAGCAAATCGTACCATCGATGGAAGCGACTAACTTGTCAGATTGGATTCCGACCTCCATGCCGTTGCCGGACTCTGAGATATTGCGACCGAAAGGATCGGGCGGGGAGGAGACTTAAGAAGGCGCCGCTTACCGCGCGAGGCCGCTTCCACGCGACTAGATTTGAGCGGGGAGGATCACCCCTCGCCCGGTGCGTTTCGGATGGCAAATCGCAGCAATTCGGAACTGCTTTTGATCCCAAGCTTTTCCTTGATGTGCTCGCGGCGGGTCGGGCTTTGCGTCGCGGATACCGCGGAGCGCCTGATAGGCTTCTTCGCCCTGGCCGCACACGGCCAGGTCGGGCTCGTTGTCGATCAGTTGCGAGAGGCCGCGCCGGACGATCGGATGATCGTCCACGATGAAGACGCGACGTTTTCCCGGTTAAGGTAGCTTGCTCTGGGGGCCTGGGCTTGTGGTCGGCGATGATATCACTCCTCGGTCGCGGGTCATACCCGGGTAAGGAATCGGCACACCTCGCGGGCGATCTGGCGTTCTTCGTCGGTGGGGATGACCCAGATTTCGCGGCCGGCGAGCGTGGAGCTGATGCGGGTGGGCGCATCGGCCGGGGCGGCGGTGTTGAGGGCGTCGTCGAGGTGCATTCCAAGAAGATGAAGGCCCTTGCAGACGCGTTTGCGGGTCTCGGCGGAGTGTTCGCCAATTCCGCCGGCGAAGGCGATGGCGTGGACGCCGCCGAGGATGGTGGCGTAGGCGCCGATGTATTTGCGCAGGCGGTAGGCGAATGTTTCGAGGGCAAGCTCCGCGCCGACATCGCCCTCGTGGGCGGCTTTCTCGATGTCGCGCATGTCGGCTTTTCCGCTGAGGCCGAGCAGGCCGCTCTTGCGGTTTAGAAGATCGTCGAGTTGTTGGGCGTCCATCTTTTCGACGTTCATCAGGTGGAGCAGGAGGCCGGGATCGATGTCGCCGCTGCGGGTGCCCATGACCAGGCCTTCCATGGGGGTGAGGCCCATGCTGGTGTCGATGCTCTGGCCATCGCGAATGGCGCAGACGCTGGCGCCGTTGCCCAGGTGGCAGGTGATTAGCCGGCTGCCGGTCGCGGGGCGATTGAGGCGTGTGAGCAGCTCCTGGGACACGTACCGGTGAGAAATTCCGTGAAAGCCATATCGTCGCAGAGAGAGGCGCTCGGCCAAGTCTCGCGGGATCGCATAAAGTGCGGCAAATTCGGGGATGGTTTGATGAAACGCGGTATCGAACACTGCAACAGATGGCGCGTCCGGCAGCAGACGCTGGCCTGCCTCAATGCCGGCCAGGGCGAGGCCGTTGTGGAGCGGGGCGAGATGTGAGACTTCGCGAATGGCGCTGACGACATCGGGCGAAATGCGGGCGGGCTCGCGGAAGCGCGGGCCGCCGTGGACAACGCGGTGGCCCAGGGCGTCGATGCCCAGCGAGCGGCAGGCCTCGATGGCATGCTCGGCGGCATGGGCGGTGGTCTCCGCGGCGACGGATCGCTCTTCATCGGCACCGCCTTCGACGTGCATCTTGAGGCGCGCGTCGGGCGTGCCCCATTTATCGACCAAGCCGCGGGCGAGCAGTTTCTCATCGGCGGGGGTTGGGCCGTCGATTGTGAGCAGGCGAAACTTCAGCGATGAGCTGCCGGCGTTGAGGACCAGGACGTTCGTGCCTTTGCCCGGTGACCCTTCGGCCTGCGCCTTCTCTTCTGTTTGAGGCCCGGCAGCCAATTGCACAGTCATATTGATCACTCCGCGACGCGTTCACGCGATGTTGATCGCTTCTTTTTCTTGCCGGGGAGGGCGCGGGTTGAGGGGCCTTTTTGCTTGTGTGTGTTTTCGGGTTGGGCTGGGCTCCAGCGCCATTCGCGGACTTCGGGCATGTCCTGGCCGTAGGTGCGGACGTAGTGTTTGTGGTCGATGAGTTTGTCGCGGACGAATTGCTTGGCGTAGGCGACGCGGGAGCCGAGGGAGGGAACGCGATCGATGACGTCGCCGACGAGATGGAAGCGATCGAGATCGTTGAGGACGACCATGTCGAAGGGCGTGGTGGTGGTGCCGATTTCTTTGTAGCCGCGTACGTGAATGTTGTCGTGATTTGTGCGGCGGTAGGTGAGGCGGTGAATCAGCCAGGGGTAGCCGTGATACGCGAAGATGACCGGCTTATTTTTGGTGAAGAGGGCATCGAAGTCGGCATCGGAGAGGCCGTGGGGATGTTCGGTGCTGGGCTGGAGCTTCATGAGATCGACGATGTTGACGACGCGGATTTTGAGCTCGGGAACAAGCTTGTGAAGGATGGATACTGCGGCGAGTGTTTCGAGGGTGGGCACGTCGCCGCAGCAGGCCATGACGACGTCGGGGTCCTGACCCATGTCGTTGCTGGCCCAGGTCCAGATGCCGATGCCGGCGGTGCAGTGTTTGAGGGCCTGATCCATGTCGAGCCACTGGGGCGCGGGCTGTTTGCCGGCCACGATCACGTTCACATAGTTGCGGCTGCGCAGGCAGTGGTCGGCCACTGAAAGCAGGCAGTTGGCATCGGGCGGCAGGTAGACGCGGATGACGTCCGCCTTTTTGTTCACCACGTGGTCGATGAAGCCGGGGTCCTGGTGTGAGAAGCCATTGTGATCCTGCCGCCAGACGTGACTGGACAGGAGGTAGTTCAAGGAGGCGATGGGCCGTCGCCAGGAGATGTGGCGGGTGGTGTTGAGCCACTTGGCATGTTGATTGAACATCGAATCGATGATGTGGATGAAGGCTTCATAGCAGTTAAACAGGCCATGACGGCCGGTGAGCAGATAGCCTTCGAGCCAGCCTTCGCAGAGGTGCTCGCTGAGGACTTCCATTACCCGGCCATCCGGCGCGAGGTCTTCATCGCTTTTGAGATACTCGGCATCCCATGTTTTAGGGGTTACTTTGAAAAGAGCGCCGAGCCGGTTTGAAGCGGTTTCGTCCGGGCCGAAGACGCGGAAGTTCTTTCGGTCGTCGTTTCGTTTCATCGCTTCGGCCAGAAAATCACCGAGCGCGCGGGTGGATTCCGCCTCAACACAACCAGGGGAGGTAATCTTGATGGCGAAATCAGCGAAGTCGGGCAGGCGGAGATCGCGAAGAAGCTGTCCGCCGTTGGCATGAGGGTTGGCCCCCATGCGGCGCGTGCCTTTGGGGGCCAGCTCCTGTAACTGCGGATTGAACTGGCCGGATTTGTCGAAGAGCTCCTGGGGCTTGTAGCTCTTCATCCATTGTTCGAGCTGTTTGACGTGTTTGGGATTGTTGGCCATGTCGGACAGCGGAACCTGGTGTGAGCGCCAGTTTCCCTCGGCGGGTTTGCCATCGACGATTTTGGGGCCGGTCCAGCCTTTGGGGGTTCGCATGACGATCATGGGCCAGCGTGGCCGGCCATGGAAAGCATTCTCCCGGGCGTCGGTTTGGATCTGGTGGATTCGAGCGTGAACTCGATCGAGCGTGCCGGCCATGAGCTGGTGCATGGTGGCAGGTTCGTAGCCGTAGCCGCAGAAGAGGTGATCGAGTTCTTCGTGGGGGATGCGGGCGAGCACGGTGGGGTTGTTGATCTTGTAGCCGTTGAGATGAAGGATCGGCAGGACCGCGCCATCGGTGATTGGATCAAGAAATTTATTGGAATGCCAACTCGTGGCGAGCGGGCCGGTCTCGGCTTCGCCATCGCCGACGACACAGGCGACGATCAGGTTGGGGTTGTCGAAGACTGCGCCATAGGCGTGGGTGAGTGAGTAGCCCAGTTCGCCGCCTTCGTGGATGGAGCCGGGCGTTTCGGGGGCGACGTGGGAGGGAATGCCGCCGGGGAAGGAAAACTGCTTGAAGAGTTTTTTGATGCCCGATGCGTCCTGGGTGATGTTGGGATAGACCTCGGTGTAGGTGCCTTCAAGATAGACGTTGGCGACGATCCCGGGCCCGCCATGACCTGGGCCGGCGACGTAGATCACGTCGAGGTCGTGCTCTTTGATCAGGCGATTGAGATGGACATAGATGAAGTTGAGCCCGGGGGTGGTCCCCCAGTGGCCCAGCAGGCGAGGCTTGATGTGCTTGAGGGTGAGCCGCTCGCGCAGAAGCGCGTTGTCGAGAAGATAGATCTGGCCGACGGAGAGGAAATTGGCGGCGCGCCAGTAGGCGTGCATTTGATCTAGAAGTTGTGGGCTGAGTGGGGCGTCCATGGATAACCTTTGATCGGCGTTGCGGTTAATTGTTTGAATAGCCGGGGGTAGCGTAGGGGGCGCGGGGCCGGGCACGCAAGCGGGAAATGAGAGGTTAGAGGCTCTTAATCGAAATCGCCCTATTCGAAATCAGAAAGCGAGGCGGGTGGGATCGCAACCCGCAAGGCATTGAGCACGGCCAGCACGTCGATCACTTCCTGAGCGACCGCGCCAGCGACGGGGGGCAGATAACCCAGTGCGGCGAGCATCATTCCGACGAGGCTGAGGGCGATTCCGCCGATGGCGCTTTGCAGGGCAATTGATCGCATACGGCGGGCAATATGGAAGAACTCATCAACTTTTTTCAGGGAGCTGTCCATGATGACAGCGCCTGCGGCTTCGGAGGTGATGTCGCTGTTCTGGCCAAAGGCGACGCCGACAGTGGCGGCCATCAGGGCGGGGGCGTCGTTGATGCCATCGCCGAGGTAGAGGGTGCGGGATTGCTGAGAGAGCTCTTTAACAATCGCGAGCTTTTGTTCTGGGGATTGGGCAGCGTGGATTTCGGAGATGCCGACGCGATTGGCAAGGTAGCGGACTTCGGACTCACGGTCTCCTGAGACGATCATGATGCGGTCGAAGCGATGGCGTGGGCTGAGGTGATGGATGAAGGAGACACCGTCGGCGCGGGGCTCGTCGCGGAAGCGGATGGAGGCCGCGTAAGCGCCGTCGATCACGACGACGCATTCGAGGCCTTCGGCGGGAGAGGGAAGGGACGATTCGGCGGCGGGATTTTGAGCGAGAAGTTTTTTCCGGCTGGTGATCTGAACGCGATGACCGCCGACGAGGCCCAGCAGGCCTGCGCCGGGTTGCTCGCTGATTTCGGCGGCTTCGGGGGTATCGATCTTTTTTGCGTCCGTGGCGCGGAGGATTGCGCTGGCAAGTGGATGTTTGGAATATCGCTCGACGCCGGCGGTCAGGGCGAGAACGTGATCGGCCTTGAACTCAGGCGTGAGGAGAATCTCCGAGACGACGGGTTGGCCATAAGTGAGGGTGCCGGTTTTATCGAAGATGATGGTGCGGCAGCGATCGACCTGTTCGAGCACGACAGGCTTCTTGATGATGATGCCGCGCCGGGCGGCCAGGGAGATGGAGCCGATGATGGCAACGGGGATGGCGATCAGCAGCGGGCAGGGGGTGGCGACGACGATGACGGCGAGAAATCTATTGGCCTGGCCGGTTGCAAGCCACGCAATGAGTGCGATGGCAACGGAGAGCGGCGTGTACCACGCGCCGAGCTGGTCGCCGAGCCGGCGAAGGTGGGGAGTATCCTGTTCGCTTGCGCGCATGACCTGCATAATTCTGGCGTAGCGGGAATCCTGGGGAAGTTTGATGGCGCGGATGGTGAGAGCGGTTTGTCCGTTGATTGCGCCGGAGAGGACGTCGGAGCCGGGCGTTTTGGACATGGTGAAGGGTTCGCCGGTGAGGTAGGACTCGTCCATGACGCCGTGGCCGAGAAGGACGACGCCGTCAACCGGGCAGATTTCATGGGGGAAAACGACGAGTGCGTCATCGATTTGTACATTGGCCAGGGGGATGTCCTGGAGCTGGTTATCGGTTTTGCGATGGGCGATGCTGGGCATGCGGCGGGCGAGGGCGCGCAGGACCGAGGAGGCGCTGTTAACCGCGTAGGCTTCGAGGGCTTCGCCGCCGGAGAGCATAAGGACAACCAATGCGCCGGCGAGGTATTGGTGGAGAACGACCGAGGTGACGATGGAGATGCCGGCCAAGAGATCAGACCCGAACTGACGGCGGATGATTCTGATAGCAAGTTCGACCACAAGGGGAAGGCCGCCGAGGATGAGGGTGATTTGAAGGGGGAGATCGCGCGTGAATTGCGCGGTGTGGAAAGCAAATCGGAGCAGCAGGTGGGCGGCGATGCCGAGGATCGCAAGAGCCGCGATGATTTCCTGTCGATGGGCCCACAGGCGGGCTGTGAACGTTGGGGGTACGGAGTCGTCGTAGGCCGGCGGCGAAGCGGGTGGCGGCGAAGGATTATTAGCCGCCGGGGTCGGCGCGATGGGGGGATCGATTAAAGACATCCTACCTCATGCGTTACAGGCCCGAGGCACATCCTATCCGGCGTTGGCCTCCTCCGCGTGGGCCGAAGATTGAGCCGGATTTGCCTCAGTGGACATTGGGGGTCGCGGTGCGCCCTTGATGGGATGGGCCACAGTGACTACTGGACAGCTCGCATGACGCACGACGGCTTCGGCGATGCTTCCGAGGAGGAACCGGCCGATGAGATTGCGTCCGTGCGTGCCGAGGACGAGCAGGTCGGCGTCGAGTTCCTGTGCGGCGAGAATGATTTCTTTATCTGCGTGTCCCTCGCGGACAAGGAGCTGGCCGCGAAAGCCTTCGGGGATTTGATCGGCCAGGCCATGTAGAAGATCCCACGCCTCGGCGACGAGCGACTGTTCGCGAATCTCCTCGTTGAAAACAAATTCCGGCGCCATGATCGGAGCGACGTCGACGACGTGAAGGAGTGAGAGCCGGGCGTTGAGCTGGACCGCGAGCCGGACGGCTTCGTCAAGTCCCCAGCCGGCGGGTTGCGTGTCGTCAATGGCGGCGAGGATGGTGCGGATCGGGGCGGGGCTGGTGGTGGATTCGTTGATGTTGGATGGGGCTGGCACGTGGGCTCCTTTCGGTGAATTCATTGCTGCGTTCCATTTTCGGATGTCTGAGCGCCCGCGGCATATTGGCGATTTGCAGGGATTTCAGGTGCGGTTTCGACTGAGACGGAATAGGTGAAACCCTGTAACCCGCGCGATGGCAGAGGGGCGTTGCTAGACATTTTTGTTAAGTCGTCGAATAATGGTGGGTTTGTGATCCGCACGGAGTTTGAATATCGCGAAACGCTTAAGCGCGTGGAGAAAACCGAAGCGGCGTTTCGCGAGGAAGAGGCGAAGCTTACATCGCAGGGATTGGACGCCGAACAGATCAAGCGTGCGCTTGCTCCGAGTCGGGCTTTTTATTTGCAGATCAGGGCGGAGGTGGAAACCTACGAGAGGTTGAGGCGGGGAGAGTTTGACGACCTGCACAACCTCCAGGGCCTGGGCCATCTGCTGATCGGGGCGCGGATTGCGAGCGGCTTGAGCCAGCGGGAATTGGCTGAACGGCTGGGGGTTCACGAATCGCAGGTGTCGCGCGATGAGCGCAACGAGTACAACGGCGTTACCGTCGAGCGGGCCGATCGAATTCTTGAGGCGCTCGGCGTGGAGATGACCACCCGCGTTAAGAAAGTGCATGGCCTGTTAAGGTCCGCATAAACGCGGGCACCGGGTGAATGCGCTGACAGCGGAATTTGAGTAGTCTGGTATTGATTTGTTCGATTATCTGTCAGAGGAGCCTGTTGGAATGAGACTTCTGATTGTCGTAGTGAATTACAAGGTCACGGATCTGACCATCGACTGCCTGCGGTCTGTGGGCGGGGAGATCGGGCGGGTGCCGGGGGCGCGTGTGGCGGTTTGTGAGAATGGGACGGGGGAGGCGGATATTCGGAAGCTTCGGGAAGCGATTGATGTGAACGGGTGGGGTTCGTGGTGTTCGTTGACGGCGGTGATGCCGAATCGGGGGTTTACGGGCGGTAATAACGTTGTTTTGCGGCAGGCGATGGAGTCGGCGGATAAGCCCGAATATGTGCTGCTGCTGAATGCGGACACGATTGTTTTGCCGGGTTCTTTGGATTCGCTGGTGCGGTTCATGGACGAGAACCCGAAGGCGGGGATCGCCGGGAGCCGGCTGGAGGCGGAGGACGGGACGGCATACGTTTCGGCGTTTCGGGATCATACGATCACCAACGAGTTTGATCGGGGATTGCGGCTTGGGGTGGTTTCGAAACTGTTATCGAAGTGGGCGTTGTCGCCCCCTGTGCCTGAAGGGTCGTGCGAGGCCCAGTGGGTGGCTGGGGCGAGCATGATTATCCGCCGGGAGGTTTTTGAAGCGATTGGGCTTCTGGATGAGGGGTACTACACCTATTTTGACGATATCGACTTTTGTATGCAGGCCCGCAAGGCGGGCTGGCCGACCTGGTATGTGCCGGAAAGTCGCGTGATTCACCTGGTTGGGTGTTCGACGAAGATTTCGGACCCCGCCAAGGGCGGCGTGAAGCGGCGAGCCCGATACTGGTACCAGGCGCGCACGCGGTTTTTTGTGAAGAATTATGGCGCGATTTACGCGGCGGTTGCGGATTTGGCGTTTTTATCGGGGTTTGCGCTGTGGCGGCTTCGACGTAGGCTGCAGGGGAAGCCGGACACCGACCCCCAGCACATGCTGCTGGATATATGGCTGAACAGCGTATTTGTGAGCGGGTTTAAGTTGAAGGATGTTGAGAATCCGGCGATTGTGCAAAAGGCCGCATAAAGATGATTCACCACGGAGGCGCGGCCTTCGGCTCGACTCTACCGAGCTCGTCGCGGGCTGAGGCTCAGGCTCGAAGAGAGGACACGGAGAAGAGAAGAGGGTTGTGGTTGGGTTGGTGAGTGGTTTCTTTGGGGTTGAATGTTGTTGGCACGGGCTGGAAGCCCGTGTCACGGGAAAGCGCTTATGGCTGTTGATCCGTCGAACGTTCCGGTGTTTGTGTTGTGCGGCGGGTTGGGTACGCGCATTCGTGAGGAGACGGAATTTCGACCCAAGCCGATGGTGCCGGTGGGGAGCCGACCGATTATGTGGCACATCATGCGCACTTACGCGAGCTTCGGGTTCAAGAAGTTCGTGCTGTGCCTGGGATACAAGGCCGACGTGGTGAAGAGTTATTTTTTGAATTATGCATCAATGAATAGCGACTTTACGGTGGGGCTAAAGAGCAACAACGTGACGGTCCATTCGATCGATCACGAGCAGGATTGGGAAGTGACGCTGGCGGATACAGGTGAGCTGACGATGACCGGGGGCCGTGTGGCGCGGGCGGCGTCGAAATACCTCGGTGATGCGCAGAACTTTGCCGTGACCTATGGGGACGGGCTGACGGATGCGAATCTGTCGGAGGAATATGGCTTTCATCTGCGCGAGGGGCGCGTGGGGACCGTGCTGGCGATCAATCCACCCTCAAGGTTTGGCGAGCTGCGCCTGGAGGGGACGCGGTGCGCGGATTTCAATGAAAAGCCTGAATTTGCGGAACACTGGATCAACGGCGGTTTCTTTTTCTTCAATCGCAAATTTCTCTCGTACGTTTCGACGGATGAGAGCTGCGTGCTCGAGCGGGACCCATTAGCGCGATTAACGCGTGATGGGCAACTGAGCGTTTACCAGCATCGCGGGTTCTGGGCGTGCATGGACACCCAGCGCGACCGCGAGCAACTTGAAAAGCAGTGGGCGAGCGGCAATGCACCGTGGCAGCCGGCCTCTGTTTCCCAGAAGGAGAGTCAACAGTGCGCGTCTTCGTCACCGGCCACAAAGGCTACATCGGGTCCCATCTCGTCGACATCCTCAAGCAGGAAGGCCACGGCGTAACAGGCTGCGATGTCGGATTGTTCGATGGATGCGCGTGGGACAAAGTGGTTGTTCCCGATCGCGACCTCAACAAAGATGTCCGCGCAATCACCGCCAAGGACCTGGAGGGCCATGATGCGATCATGCACCTGGCGGCGATCTCCAACGATCCGATGGGGGAGCTCGATGGTGGCCTGACGTACGCGGTGAATCGGGACGCGTCGGTGCAGATTGCCAAGCTGGCCAAGCAGGCTGGCGTGGGGCGATACCTGTTCGCCGGGAGCTGCTCGGTGTATGGGCAGGGGGCCAAGCCGGACCTGGATGAGGGCGATCCGCTTAATCCGCTGACGGCCTACGCAAAATCCAAGATCGAAACCGAAGAGCAGGTTTCGAAAATGGCGGATGCCTCGTTCTGCCCGGTTTACCTGCGCAATTCCACGGCTTATGGCTACTCGCCGATGCTGCGGATTGACCTGGTGGTGAACAATCTGCTGGGATCGGCAATGTCGTATGGGCAGATCCGAATTCAGAGCGATGGGTCGCCCTGGCGGCCGTTGATTCATTGCAAGGACATCGCGCGGGCTTTTGTGGCGATGGCCAAGGCGCCGCGGGAGCGCGTGTTCAACAAGGCGATCAATGTTGGGGCGAACAGCGAGAATTATCGTGTACGGGATGTGGCCGATCAGGTGAAACGGCTGATGCCGGAAGCGGCGATCACGTACACCGGCGAAGTCGGGGCCGACCCGCGGAATTACCGGGTGAATTTCGATCTGCTGTACAAGCTGTTGCCCGACTTCAAGCTTCAATATTCGCTGGCGACCGGGATGGATGAACTGCACGCGGCGATGGTGCGGCATAACTTCAGCAAGAAGGATTTTGAGGGGGATCAGTTCGTGCGGTTGCGCACGTTGAAGCATCGCCTCGGGCGATTGCAGGCGGCGTAATGAGCAAGCCTGGCGTGGTCGCTTCAGCGACCATGGCATTTGTGATTCAAAAGACATGGTCGCTAAAGCGACCACGCCACGGCGATGATTTGGTTGGACGAGGACGTTGACATGATTTTTACAGAGACACCGCTGCGAGGATGTTTTGTGATCGATCTCGAAAAGAAGGGAGACGAGCGCGGGTTTTTTGCGCGGGCGTTTTGTGAAAAGGAGTTTGGGGCTCACAACCTGGTGACGCGGTTTGTGCAGATCAATAACTCGCTGAGTGCGACCCAAGGGACGCTTCGGGGGATGCACTACCAGCTCGCGCCGAAGGCGGAGACGAAAGTCGTGCGGTGCATTCGCGGGGGACTGTTTGATGTCGCGCTGGATTTAAGGAAAGACTCGACCACGTTCGGCAAGAGCTATGGGGTGGAACTGACGGCCGAGAACCGTCGGATGCTGTATGTGCCCAAGGGATTCGCGCACGGATTCCTGACGATCGCGCCGGATACCGAGGCGTTTTATTTTGTGGATGAGTTTTATTCGCCGGAGAATGAGCGGGGGGTTCGGTGGGATGATCCGAAGTTCAACATCGCGTGGCCTGGGGAGCCGGTGGTGTTGTCGGATAAGGATAAGAATCAGAAGTCGTTTGATCCGGGGTGGCATTTGAATAGTGTGGTTTAGAGGGGTGGCGTCGCTCGTCATTCTCCCTCACCCCAACCCTCTCCCGGAGGGAGAGGGAGTCTATGCATTTGCAATCGAATCGGACCAAAAACATGAAGATTTTATTTACCGGCGCCAGTTCGTTTACGGGGTATTGGTTTGTGAAGGAACTCGCCGCGGCGGGGCATGAGGTGACGGCGACGTTCAGGCAGGCGCCTGGGGAATACACGGATGTCCGCAAACAACGGGTGGCGGCTTTAGGCGGGGCGTGCAAGCCGGTGACGGGGGTGAGCTTCGGATCGCCGGAGTTTGTGGAACTCGTGCGAACGGGCAGGTTCGATGTGCTGTGTCATCACGCGGCGGATGTGACGAACTACAAGAGCGCGGAATTCAATCCGATTGAAGCGGTGGCGGCAAATACGCGGAACATCGCGCAGACGCTGAACTCGTTTAAAGACGCGGGCGGGCAGCGCGTGGTGTTGACCGGGAGCGTGTTTGAGAATGATGAGGGGGCGGGATCAGAAGGACTCGGCGCATTTTCCCCTTACGGGTTGTCGAAGGGACTGACGTACCAGATGGTGCGGCATTACGCAGGGGCGGCGGGGCTGGGGTTGGGGAAATTCGTGATCCCCAATCCGTTTGGCCCGCTGGAGGAGCCGCGATTCACGGCGTACCTGGTGAAAAACTGGTACGCAGGGAAGACCCCATCGGTGGAGACCCCGGCTTATGTAAGGGACAACATTCATGTGGCGCTAATGGCCAAAGCCTATGCGGGGTTCGTGGGGAAGGCCCCGGCGGAGGGTGTGGCACGGTGTTCGCCGAGCGGGTACGTGGAATCGCAGGGGGCGTTTGCGCTGCGGTTTGCGCGGGAGATGATGGGGCGTTTGGCGTTGCCCTGCAACGTGGAGTTGAAGGTGCAAACGAAATTTGCCGAACCGCGGGTGAGAATCAATACCGAGCCGGCGGAGGCGATGGTGAGTGGGTGGAACGAGGCGGGGGCGTGGGATGCGGTTGGGGAGTATTACCGGAAGGTTTACGCGAAGTGATGGTGGGAGATACAATCGTTTCGTGGCATGGGGCTTCCCCTTCGGGTCTGCCTTCGGCTCTGAGGCTCAGGCT
>DAIRGS010000190.1:0-13488 GCA_036794395.1 Tepidisphaeraceae bacterium
TTTCTCTGTGCCCTCTGTGTTCTCTGTGGCCTCTGTGCTTAATTCTTTGATTTGTATTCTTCGTGTCTTCGTGTCTTCGTGTCTTCGTGTTAAACCCTCTTCCGCAAATCAATTCCCCAACGGCTTAGCCCCACTCACCCGCGGACTCACCGCCATCTTAAAATCATCCACCGAATCCGGATGCCCCGGATCGAATTCAAACCAGTCGATCATCCGATCCGCCAGCGGCAGGCGGCCCGCGCGAATCCCCAGCCTGACACACTTGGCAAGTTCATAACTTCCGTAGTTGTTGTGATGCGTCCCATCCACAAACGCTTTGCTGATGTCCTTCGCGCCAAGCGCCTCGTAAAACACCGCACTCATCGCGTTCAAATCGATAAGCGAAACCCCCTGCTCCCTCGCCACTTGGCGCGCCGCTTTGGGATAGTCCCCCAATGTATTGGTCACCTTGCCATCCGCCCCCAAACTCTTCCGATGCATCGGCGTCACGACCACCGGCACCCCGCCCTTCTTCCGCGCCTCGGCCACAAAATGCTCCAAATCCTTTTTGTACGAAGTAAACGCCCCAATCCCCTCCCCCTTCTCTTTCATGTCGTTATGCCCATACTGAATAAACAAATAATCGCCCGGCTTCATGACGCTCAGCACCTTATCGAGCCGGTGGGCGCCCAATGAACTCCGCAACGACTCCCCCGATTCCGCATGATTCGCCACCGCCACGCCCGGCTTAAAAAACCGCGGCAACATTTGCCCCCAACTGTTCCAAGGCTCTGCGGGCTGATCGCACACCGTTGAATCCCCCAGAATAAACACCGTCGGCACCTCCGGAGCCGCCACGATCTCCACCGCGCTCACGCTCGGGTGCGGCCCATTAAATTCCAACGTAAGCTTATCATCCCAGTCCCACGCCTCGGAGGTCTTTTCCCGATCCTTGAGCCGCACCGCACCGCCCCCGGATATGGCGGGAGTTCGCGTGTTCACGGTAATAATCCGAGTTTCAAACTTCCCGTCGGCGGGCTTGACGCCCTCCAGCATCAACCTTCGAAGCTCGGCCTTCACAGTGGTGTCCGATGCCCCGCTCGGATCGCCCAACGTCAACGTGACATTGTAATTCCCCTCCTTAGGCAGCCGAACCGAAAAGTAGAACGCCTTGCCCCCCACCACCGCATGCCCCCCACCGCTCTCCAAATCCTTGAGCCCACCGGCACTCTCAAACCCAAACCCGTCCTTATCGTTGTACATCGCGTTCGCCGAAACCTTTGTGAAACCCGCTTCGGATTTGCCCGCGCCGAAACTGAATTTGAGCGGCTTCGCATCCTCGGCATGCACGAATGCAGAAATCAAAAGCACTGAAATCGCGAAGATGAACAGACTGGAATACCGATTAGCCGCCACGATCCGCCTCCAATCTCAGAAATGTGTCGCGCCTGATTCCACATTCAGGCAACGAAGAGGAATGCAGTTTAGCCGCAGATGACGCAGATGGCCGCAGATAAATACAAAAACCTGGGATTGGGCGGGCGCAAAAAAAATGTCGGCGGTTGGAGAAGGAGGGGGGGAGCCTTCTCCGGGGGAACCGCCGACACGCAAAAATATAGAAGCTTGTGTCTTTAAAAACAATTCCTCTAAGGTTTTTCAACAGGCCAATTGTGACAAGCGTGCGAATGGAGCCACGTATATTCCTTCCAGACGACAAAAAGCGGACGTCACCGTGGGAGGATGACGCCCGTTTTACGTTGGCACGCGAATCGATCTGGCGAGATCAGTCAATTTGGAGTTGCTCGGGTTCGAACTGCTGTCCGTCGGGCTGCTGGTCATCGAGCCGGGGCGGGCGGGGGCGTTCGCGGTTGGGGCCTTCGGCTGGCGGTGGGCCGTCGAAACCTGGACGGCCATCCGAGCCCGGAGGGCCATCGGGGCCGCCACCTTGCGCTCCACGACCCTGGCCGCGATTCTGCCTGGGGCCGGGTCCATCAGGGCCACCGGGACCTCCGGGGCGTCCAACGCCAGGACCTCTGCCAGGGCCTTGCGGGGGTCCATCCATACCTTCCCGACCACCTCGGCCGCCCGGACCTTGAGGACCGCCGGGTCCTTCGAAACCGCCGCCGCCTCGCATGCCATTTGGCCCGCGTCCGCGGCGGCCTTCTGGGCCAGGGCCATCGGCTTGGCCGCGGGGGCCGGGACCGCCTTCAGCGTTTGGGCCCCACTCGCGTTCGATCATTTTGCCGTCTATGGCCATCGCTTCGACGGCGCGGTGTTCTGAGCCGAGCATCGGATGGCCGACGCCATCAATTGTGAGCTTCTGGCTGACCGTGAGTTTGAGGCTGGCGGCCTGGGGGCCAATGTGGACGAAGTCGCCATTATCCAGGAGAAGGCCATCGACTTCGCCGTGACGGGCAAAGTTGAAGGCTTTGACGGTGCCTTCTTCATGGACGAATTTTCGATCTTCGGGGCTAGGCTGTTTGATCTGGCGGCCTTGTTCGGTGGTGAGCGAGACCAGTTCGTAGACGCCGTGATCGGGCATGCCCATTCCGGGGGACGCGGTGATCTTCACCTGATTTCCGACGGTGGCCAGCTGCGCGACAAATGGCGCCAGTGGCGGCGGGAGATTGACCTGGATCGTTTTGTCGGAGGTCTTAATCATCAGGCTGTCAACGTTTCCGCGCGGGGCGAAGTTGTAGCTGATGACTGAACCAGAAAGTTCAACGGTCTCGCGGGGCGGCGGAGGTGTTTGCCGCGAGGGCCCGGGATCCTGGCGCGATCCGCCGGGACCTTGACGCATCGGGCCCGGAGCGCCGGGAGGGCCTTGCTGGGGCCGGCCGGCGGGGCCATTCGATTGCCCGGGCCCGGGGCCAGGACCATTGCCGGGGGGGCCATCGCCCGGTCGGGCCTGGGACAGGGCAATGTGCGAGCCGATGGTGAGGGCCGCGGCTGCGCCGAGAGTGGCCAAAGTGAGGCGCGATATTCGGCTTTTGATCAGTGCGTTCATGGTCGTGCTCCTTAAAGGGTCTTTATAATGGTTGTGATTGATCTTCAGACTTTGGTGGCAAAGCCCGATTCGCCACGCGTGGCTAGAGGTTTGATTCCTGTGAATTGCGGCTGACGCTGTATTGCCGCTCGGCTTGGGCGAAAACCACGCGTACGACTCCGACGAAGGCGAGGATGATTCCGACGCCGATCGAGACGAGGCCGCCGGTTTGTTCGATTTGTGCCTGATGCCAGCGTTCCATCTCGGGATTTGGGGCCGGGGGACCCGGGCGGCGGCCTGGGCCATTGGGTTCGGGGCGGGCGTCGGGGCCGCGATCGAGGCGCGGGGGACGGTTGTCCTCTTCGGGACGAGCATCTGGATGCCGGTCGGGAGTCACATCACGATCCGGTCGTGGACCGGGCTGAAACTGCATATTCGCGGCAGAAGGCATCGGAGCCTGATGTCCAACCCACATAGCCCCCCCACCGACGACCGCCAACGCGATTCCCAAGGCGAGCATGGTCAGGGCTTGCCGCATCGACAGGAGCCAGAACGGGGGCGCATCCGGGAAACGGGTAATCCCCTTTTCCAGAGCGGTTTGCATGAGATGGAATCGCTGACGGTCTTGCTGCCAGCGGATGGCCAGCCACCCGGCCACAAGCAGAACGGCTGCAATGCCGAGGCTGTCGGCAAGGAAGTCGGCCAGGGGTCCTGAAAGATAATGCATGAACAACTCCAGTCTTTGTGTTTCCGGGGCGTTAGTGCGGACTATTCACCGCAGAGACGCAGCCTTCGGCTCTGAGGCTCAGGCTCGAAGAGAGGGCGCAGAGAATTCGGAAGCGACAATTCTGCTCGTCCAAAACTGAAAATCCGCCCGCTGAATGGATTAGGCAGCCAATACGGCGCAATTCTCGCTACTTCTCCGCGTGCTCCGCGTCTCGGCGGTGAATCACGAATTTGCCGGATTAGTGCGAGTTGGGTAGAACATGGTTTCAAAATAGCGGTGTGTTTTTTTCTGAAACCGCGTTACGGCTGGTAGCCACTAATGGCTGGCAAGCGGTGTGTTTGAACGAAGACGACCTAGAACTTGAGATTCCGTTGGAGCCGCTGAGACGGCGCGAGCCCGGTGCGTTTGAACGTTTGGTTCGACGCCATGAGCCGGTGGTGCTGGGGCTGTGTCAGAGTATGGGGCTTGGCGGCCCGGACCTGGATGACGCGGCGGCCGAGGTGTTTGCCAACGTGTTCCGGTCGTTGCCGAACTTTGAGGGCCGATCATCGCTTGGTACGTGGGTTTATCGGATTGCGTGCCGGACGATCCCGAAGGTGCGGGCGCGGGTTCGCAAGAACCGGGGCTCGGAGTTGCCAGCCGAGCCGTTGGATGATGGACAGCCCACGCCTTTGGAGGCATCGGAGTCGGCGGAGTTGCATCGGAAGCTTTGGGAAGCGGTGGCGAGACTGGATGATCGGGAAGCGATGGCGATCGATTTGTATTACCGGCGCGAGCAAAGTGTGGAACAAGTTGCCGCGGCGTTGGAGTGCCCTGAGGGCACGGTGAAAACGCTACTGTTTCGCGCCCGCCAAAAGCTGCGTGAGCGGCTGGCGCCACAGGAGGTCGGACGATGACTTATATCGACGATCCGGAATTTGAGCCGGTGATTCGCGACGCGATGCGTTCGCGACAGGAGCCGGGCGCAATCTCAAATTTGGCTTATCGGGCAATCGAACGCGCGCGGGCGCAGACAGCGATGCTCGCGCGCGAGCAGCTCGAATTGCTCTGGCGAATGCGCCGGCGAAACCGATGGGTGGCGATGGCGGCGTCGGTGCTGATCGCGGTGGTGGTTTTTGTGGGGGTGAAGAAATTGTCGGATGCCGGGCTGTTAGGTGGAACGGCTAGCACTTCCGCGACATTGGATTCCAACAGCTCGGACTCCACTTCGACGTCAGCGAGCGGCGGCGCGATGACGTTAGGCGTGGAACTCACGGTGGAGTTGCTGGTGGTCGCGATGGTTTTATTGTCAGCGGGGATTGCGTCATCGCGACCGGAGTATGGTGAAGCCACGTTCTCTTAATCAGCGATCCGCGTTGAAGGCACGGGGCTTGGCTGATGAGATTTGTGCGTTCTGGAGGGCGTGTCGGATCCGGGTTTTGTTGCGGACTTCCGCGCAGAAGGAAAGGCGCCTGGCACTCGCCCTCACCCCAACCCTGGGCTGATGAAAACCTGTAGTTTTTCACGAAGCGTGTTCGTCAAGGTTTTGTTGCGCACCGGGAAGTGCGCCCTCCTGCCCCCTCTCCCTCCGGGAGAGGGCTGGGGTGAGGGGGAAGGAAAAAAGACTCCAGCTGCTCTGGTCTTTTGTGATGCCCATTGTCGCAAAGAAGGATCGGGCGGCGTGACGATTACGTCCGCCGGTGTGGTGCAACGAGAATCAGACGCAATGATAATTGTGGCTCTGGGAACCGGAAAAAACTGTGCGCCAACGGAAAGGCGCCTGGCATTCGCCCTCACCCCAGCCCTCTCCCGGGGGGAGAGGGGGCAAGGGGGCGCGCGGACGGTGGGCGGCGCAGCAAAAGCGTAAGGTACAAAAACCATGAAACCCTCTACTTTTCATCAGGCCGGGAATGGGTCTTGCTGAATCCCGCGTCCTCTTCGAGGTGCGGGAAATGAGCGGACAAACTGTCGATGTGAATCCATCCGACGAGAAAAGTGCAGAGCATGTACGGCAGGATGGGCATGCGGGTGGGGCGTCTGCGCGGAGCCTGCGGGGATTGGATTTGCTCAATTTCCTTCTGGCGGACGTGCAGACGGGGGTTGGGCCGTTCATGGCGATTTATCTTCAGAAGAACCATTGGAATCCGCAGCAGGTTGGCTTTGCGCTAACGCTGGGCGGGATTGCGGGGATTGCGACGCAGACGCCGTTCGGGGCGTTGATTGATCGGATAAGGTCAAAGCGTTTCCTGATCGGGGCGGGCGTGGTGGCCCTCGGCACGGGATCGGCCATCCTCGCGTTTTATCCGTCGTATTGGCCGGTAGTACTGGTTCAAATTCTGGTCGGTGGCATGTCGAGCATTTTTAATCCGGCCATCGCGGCGGTGGCGCTGGGATTGGTGGGACAGAAGCTTTTTGACGTGCGACAGGGACGCAATCAGTCGTTTAACGCAGCGGGGAATGTGTTTGCCGCGGCGATGATGGGCTTGCTTGGTTATAAGGTGTCGTTGAGCGCGGCATTTTTGTTTGTGGCAGTGATGGCAGGGCCGACGTTGTTGTCGATGCTTTTGATCAAGCCCGATGAAATCGATTATGAGCAATCGCGTGGGGCGCGGGATGGGGTGGACGGAGGACGGGCGGGGTGGCGGGAGATGTTGAAAGATCGATCGCTGCTGATTTTCCTGGCGTGCGCGGTGCTGTTTCATTTCGCCAATGCGGCGATGCTGCCATTGCTGGGGGAAATGCTGTCACAGAACAAGGGCGCGGCATCTTCGTTGTTCATGTCGGCGTGCATTGTGACGACGCAGGTGGTGGTGACGCTGCTCGCTTGGCCGGTGGGGAAGCTGGCGGATCGATGGGGACGCAAGAAACTGCTGCTGATTGGTTTTGCCGTGCTGCCGCTACGGGGCCTGCTTTACACAATGACGCACAATACCTATTTGCTGGTGGGGATTCAGGTGCTGGACGGCGTTGGAGCTGGGATCTTCAATGTTGTGGCCATTCTGGCCATAGCGGATCTGACTCGGGGAACCGGGCGGTTCAATGTAACGCAGGGGGCGATTTTCACGGCGGTGGGGATCGGCGCCGCGCTGAGCCAGGTGATTGCAGGTGCGATCGTGAAGCATTGGAGCTACAACGCGGGGTTTATCTTTCTGGCGGCTGTGGCAGGGATTGCTGTGGCGGTGCTGGCGATGTTTATGCCCGAGACGCGGGGGATGGAGCCGGGGCGGGAAATGGCCGCGGCTTGAGCAAACAGTCAGCAGCGCGCCATGATGGGGTTGCAAACACCAAACTCAAGAAGAAAGTTTGACGCGAATGAAGCCAGCTCTGGTTACCGCGGCTCTTTTGATCATCAGCAACGCGTTTATGACGATCGCCTGGTATGGGCATCTCAAGTTCGAGAAATCGACGCTTTGGAAGGTGATTCTTGTTTCGTGGCTGATCGCGTTCTTTGAATATTGCTTTCAGGTGCCGGCCAATAGGTGGGGGAACATGGGAGGGCTGTCGGCCGGGCAACTCAAGGTGATGCAGGAGGCGATTACACTGGTGGTTTTTGCAGTGTTTGCCCGGCTGTACCTGGGGACGCATCTTACGTGGAACTACTACGTGGCGTTTGGGTTTATCTTGTGCGCGGTGTTTTTCATATTCCATAAGTGGTAAAGGGTTTGTGGCGCTCTGGCGGGTTTTGTTGTCAGGATGAAACGGGTTGGGCGACCAAGCAGGGAACCGTTTATTTCGGTCGCGGAGTTTGAGGTGCAAATATTTCAGTGCAGGTGAAATAGCGGGAAGAGATATCGTGCAGCGACCGTTAGAGGTATAATTGGCGGCTCACCTTTCCTTCAGGCCAAACCATGATGAAATCGAAGCGGCGGTTGCTGTTTCTTCTAGTTGCGCTGGCCCTGGCGGGCGCGTTGTGGTTTTCCAAGCCGCGACTTCAGCGGTACGCGCTTCAGTGGATCGTGCTTCATGAGGATACGCCTGGCGAATTTGCCATGCGCGAGGTTGTGGAGCAATCGGCGGATCGGGCCGAGGCATTGCAAAAGCTTTGGGGGACGGGGCGGATCGTTCCGCGTGAATTTGTAACCAGCTATTTACGCGATAAATCGATCTACACAATGTTTTCGAGCATCTGGCCCAACATGAGGTCGGTGGCGATGGAAGCGGTTGAGTACGGGGACATGGATACTCAGCAGGCCGCTTTGACCGTATTGGAAGCCACGCACGATGCGGATGCGATACCGGTGGCGCTGGCGATGCTGACGGATGTGGATCCTTCTGTGCGCTACCTTGCGATGATTTCGCTGCAACACGCCAAGGACCGTCGTTTAGTGCCGGTGTTCATGCGGATGCTTGAGGACAAGGACGCGGCGGTGCGAAGTTGTGCCGCGGGGTGTTTGTCGTTGATGACCGACGAAGATTTTGGGTTGCACTTTGATGCACAGGGGAACGACGACGGACTTGCGAAGTGGAAGACATGGTGGAAGGGTCAGAAGGAAAAGTATGCGGAGCTGACACTTCCGCCGGCGGCCAAGTGGAGTGCGGCCCCGCTGGGGCCTGCGCCGGATTTCACGCTGCCGGATGTGGATGGCAACAAGATCCACATGAGTGACTTGAAGGGTAAGCCGGTATTGCTGGTGTTTTGGACGACCTGGCTAGCGCCGTGCGTGCGGCAGGTTCCGTCGCTGGCGGAGTTCCATCGCCGGCGGGGAAATGATGCGGTGATTCTGGCGATTACGGTGGACGATCTCAAAGACTCCGAAACCGGCAAGCAGCATTTCGGACTTGAGGGGACAGCGGCCGAGCGCGTGAAGCGCTTTATGACCGACCACCAAGTCCCCTACCGCGTTGTGCTTGATTCGGATGGCCGGGCGCTGGGGCCTTACGGCGGAGGCGATATCCCAGTGTCGGTGTGGGTGGATCGCAATGGCATCATGCGACGACGGTTCATGGGGGTGCGCAGCGCGGATGTTCTGGAAGCGATGCTGGATAGCCTTGATGCGACAGCCAACAAGCCTTCATAGGGCAGCTTGAGATGAGGGCGGCAAAAGGCCGAGGTACCCGACCGCGATGAGAACCGCCGCGGCCAGCAGGATCTCTATCATCACGTTGATTTTGAGCCATCGGAAAGCGTGGGCTTTTCGGGTGTTGGTGAAATTGCTTGCGCTCGATTCCATCCGTCGAAGGTAAACGCGATTGATTGCGCCGAGCGCGATCATTGCCGCGACGGCGATGAGCTTCCAGAGCAGCGCTCGTCCCCAGCCGGGCGTGAGAAAGTTTTTCGGGGACCCCAGCAGAAGCCACGTATTGACGATTCCGCTGGCGGTGAGAATTGTTACGGCGATGAGGCACATCGTGGAGAATCGACGGGTAATTTGGGCGATGGGTTTCCAATGGGCATCGGTTTTGGGATAGCCAAGACGGTGCAGGAGAAGGATGAAGGGGATGAGGGAGATGGGCCAGATTCCGCCGACGACGATGTGAATCAGATCGGCGGCTAGATGCAGGGATCGTTGGTCGCTCATCATGGCATGGCCCGTCCAGGCCATTGCGCCTGACAGAGCAGCACAGCAGAGTAAACCGAGCCACGCGAGAACGGCGCGCCTAGGGGATCCGGGGCGCGAGATGAGAAAAAACGGGGTTATTGCGACCGTTGCGCACCAGATGGCCAGCCGGATTTTCCATATCAGGCTGAAGTGGGTTTGGTTCCAGATGATCGCGAGATTTTCTGGAGCGAGCGCTTCCTGGGCGGGCAATCCGCTCATCACGATGGCGGTAAGGGCGAACCACCAGCCGCCAGTGAGGAGCGATGCGGGCAGGGTAAGTCCGATGATGTCTCGGAAAATGCGATTCCACGATTGTTGAGCATCGGTCGAATCCGCAAGAACCGAGGCGGCGATCGATCGGTCGAACACAAAACCGGCCAACAGCAGCAGACACGACGCGAAATGACACGCGCGCGTGATCGCGAACCAGAAGCTGACCGGCGAATGGTTGTGCAATTTCGTACTGGATCAGGGCTTCAGATTGAACGTGAATTCGTTTTGGGTGCGGTGAGTATCGATCGAAACGACATGCCAATGTACGTGGTAGGCCCCGGGTGACAGGTTCGGGGGCAATGACACGATCAGGACTCGCTTGTCTTTGGGATCGACATGGGTGTCTTTTTTATCGATCTCTTTGCCATCGGGGGCGAAGACGATGATTTTGCTGAAGGCCGGCTCAAGCTCTTCGGTGAACCAGATCCGGACTTCCGCAGGAGACTTGGTTAGATCGGAACCGACCTTCGGCTCGGAACGTTCGGCGGTAGCGTGAGCCTGCACGCACGCGGGAATGGCCATCAAAAGGATGGCGAGTATCAAAACATGTTTCATCGGCGTTCTCCAAACAGAGGATGGCCGAAGGCCCTGGGAAAGATGTCGTCGATGTAGATCCACGCCTGAACGGTGATGCCGACGTGCGCGCCGGAGCGGCTGTTGACGGGGATATTGGCTTCGACGCCAAGCTGAACCAGGCGGCTTTCCCAGACGATGCCGGGGTTGACAGTTCCGGTGGTGATGCCGCGTTCGTCGCGGTTTTCGCCGGTCTCCATGGCGAATTCCACGAGGGCGATCATGTCTTTGAACGGAGCGGGGATGCCCAGATCTTTTACATGTTGTTGGAGGTAGGGGACGCTGTATTCGAGGGCGAATCCCCACTCGAAGCTATTCGCATTTTCGGGTTTGAACGGAAAATGTTGGGCGAAGCTGCCGGTGAGGGCCAACGGTTGGAGCAATGATAGGTTGTCGGGGAGATCTCCGAATCCTTTTCCGAAGTAGAGCACGGGGCTGACCGTTGTGAAGGACTCGCCGATGCGTTTGTTTCCTGTACTGCCAAGGTCGGCTTCGATGCCGATTGAGACGATGACCTCGTGCCGTTCGTTCCGCCAGAGTTCATACTTGGCGGTGAGTGCGAAGTTGTCGAAGCCCTGGGTGGTGCGACCGTGATCGGGCTGCTGGTAGGCATAAGCGCCGTGAACGCCGATCGCGAAGTAGGGGAAGATTTCCTTATCGAATTCGAAGCTGGCGTTGACGTTGTGGAAGGGGGAACCGTTGCTGGGATCTCGAACCCAGGAAATGGTGGGAAAAGCCAGTTCATCAACGGCGAAGGGATCATCGGTTGAGACTGTGGCGGGGAAGAAGCGGTCGCCGACGTAGCCGTGGGCTTGGACGAGGGTGGGTACAAGTGCGATCAGCACGGCACCCAACAGGTGCCATGGCAGTTTTAGTTTCATGGGTTGATTCCAATGATGCGGATGAGGGGACTCGGCGCGCTGTCCGAAGCGGCAATTCCGAATGGAATCGCAGCAGGCGAGAGCGATCAAAAGTTTATGGAAACCTCACGCCGTCAGTGGCGGAGCGCGGCCGTCATAGGTGGGGCGAGAGGGGGCGCAAGTGCGAATTTCCAATGGCGGGACGGCAAGTCTTTCACAGAAGCGAAGGGGTGGCGGGGCGAGATCGATTTGATCGGGGGGCGTCACCCGGGCGGCGAAGTAACAGATTGAGCAGTGGAGGGCCGGATCGCCTTTGGAAGGATGTGGATCGGAACGCTTTGAAGTTTGATGGAACGGGCAGCAATCTTCGGGTTGGGATGCGGCTTGGGGACAGTTACTGCACGTCTCGCCAGGTAGCGCGATCTGGCCACGGCGATGCCCGGGCACAATGACATTGAGCCAAAGTGCCTGGAAAACCAGAATTAAGATCCTCAGCGTCCGCCAACGCATGAGCTCGCAGGATAGTGGAAACGGGAACTTGAGGCCAAGGTCTTTTTAGAGGCTGGGCTTTGCCGCGCTGAGTTGGCTGGCTAGACTTCGGATATGAAGCCCAAAGCGATGATTCTCCGGACCGCCGGGACCAACTGCGACGGGGAAACCGCGTACGCCTTCGAGCTTGCCGGAGCGGAGACCCAGAATGTTCATGTCAATCGCCTGATTGAGAATCCCAGTCTATTGGCTGGGTATCAAATGCTGGCGCTGCCGGGAGGCTTCAGCTACGGAGATGACATCGCGGCGGGCCGGATTCTGGCCAATCAGATCGCGCATCATCTCCACGATGCGCTGCATCAGTTTGTGGAAGCGGGCAAGCCGGTCATCGGGATTTGCAACGGGTTTCAAGTCTTGATCAAGACCGATCTGTTGCCCGGCCCGCTCGGCGGAAAGACGGGGCAGACCTGCACGCTGACGAACAACACCTGTGGGCGATTTGTGGATCGTTGGGTGAAACTCAAATCGCAGAGCCGCAAGTGCATCTGGACGGATGGGATCGATCAGCTTGAAGTACCGATCGCTCATGGCGAGGGGAACATGATCGCGGCCAGTGATGCCGTGCGGCAGGCGCTTTGGGATCAGGATCAGGTCGCGTTTGTTTACACACACGCTGATGGCTCACCTGCGGCGGGCGAGTTTCCGGAGAACCCAAATGGCAGCACCGACGACATTGCCGGGATATGCGATTCGACCGGGCTGGTGTTCGGGCTGATGCCGCATCCCGAGCGATTTGTGGATGCGATCCAGCATCCGGCGTGGACGCGCGCAGGGGCCAAGTCAGGAGAGGGCGCGGGATTGAAAGTGTTTCGCAATGCGGTGCGCCATGTGACCGAAACCGCCGGGGTGGGAGTTTAGGTAAGCGCGACAACGTCCATTTCAGGGTTATTATCTGGCTCCAGTCGGTGCAAATCGGTGCGATGCGCCTCAAGGGGCGGGGTCAGGGTTTTCGGCAGGTACGTTTATATCTTCCCTGAATTGCCTATTCAACCCTAATGTTTACAATGTGTTAAGACGACTGCCGGCAAACTCAGCAATGACGATACAATTTGCTCATTCCGGATAAACGTTGCCTTCTTTAGACTCGTGCAGACTTAGATTTGGCAACGCCGAAAAGAGAGTAGCCTTTGGCCGGATGGTCTGGCCGTGGCGATCGGGAAGAGAGGACGGAACGAAGGGTGACATTTCTTCCCAAAGGTGCCTGTCATGGCCCCGGGCATTCGGCCCAACCCGTGAGATTCACGTTCGTGGATCAGTCGCGGGGTCGGAAAGTTTCATTTGAAGGAGGTTCGACATGTTTCGTAGCTGTCTCGTTTTAGCGGCGTTGTGCCTTGTGCCGAGCGTGGCCAGTGCTCAGCTTAAGGGTCCGTTTGAAGTTGAGCTGAGCGCCAGCGGAATCAACGGGAGCAAGTTCAATGGGTTCAGCGGCGCGCTGAACGTGGGACTTGGGTATTTCATCACCCCGGATCAACTGGAGATTGGGGTGCGTCAGTCGTTGCAATACACCGATATTGGGACGCCGCGGACTTTGAATGGGTCGACGCGCGTAGCCGCCGACTTCCATTTCCCGCTCGGTGACCAGAACCAGTTCCTGCCGTTCGTAGGTGCAAACCTGGGATACGTTTACGGCGACAGCGTTTCCGATACGTGGGAACTCGCCCCTGAAGGCGGAATCAAAGTCTTCGTGGGCTCCGAGGCGTTCGTATACGCCCAGGTGGAATACCAGTTCTTCTTCCGAAGCGGCAGCAACTTCAATGGCGGCTTCAAGAACGGACAGTTTGTGTACTCAGCCGGCGTTGGCTTCAGGTTCTAATTCCCGGGCTGAATAGCAGTTTGATTGAGGGCGACCGAATTTCGGTCGCCCCTTTTATTTCGCAGGATGATGCACCACGGAGGCACGGAGGTGAAAACTCGAATGACGAAATTCGAAATTCGAATCAATGACGAATGACCGAAGCACGAATGACGAAACGAATGCAAGACTGGCGGAGCCTTTGTTTCGTCATTTGATCATTCGAATTT
>DAIRGS010000486.1:0-2892 GCA_036794395.1 Tepidisphaeraceae bacterium
AACGGGCTTGACCGGGAACGGGTTTTCATAGAAGAGGGTTGGGGTGAGGGGGAGTTACGAGAGACGTTCGGCGAGGCGGAACAATTCGACAGTCGCCCTCACCCTATCCCTCTCCCGGAGGGAGAGGGGACCAGAGGGCGCTTGACGGGGGGAACGGCGGCCAAAGAGGTTGAGCTACTGCCCCGCTCTTTGGATCGCCAACGTCTTAGGATTATCCGGGTCGCCCAGCTTCAATTGCGCGCCCCAATACCCGCTGCGGCCCCAGTAGCCGATCAGCAGGAAATGAGTGAACTCGGTCACGTGGTTCTTCTTGCAGATCGCGAAAAGCTGATCGTACAACCGGCCGATGGCGGGATCGGTTTGGATCATCGTCATCGGATCGGCTTTAAAATTGATCTGATTCTGAAGCGTATCCTGCAAGGGTACGCTGGGCGCGTTGGCCATGAGGGGGAGCAGGTGCTGGCCGCCCTCGTAGGTCCATAGCTCGGCGCCGGCGGCTTTGGCGGCGGCGTAATTTTCGGCCAGGCCTTTATCGACCACCGTGGAAAGCCATTTCGAACATGAAGCCTCGATTTGGTCAATCGACGCACCGTTGGCGATCGGATCGGCGGGCTGGAAGTACGGCGCCACCGCCACGACATCAAACGAGCCGGGCGGAACGTAGCTCAGCCCATCGTGGGCCCACGCGCCCCACACCGCCTGCGCGCCAAACACCACTTTCACGTGATCCTTGCCCAGCACATCGCGAAAGATCTTGCCGGCGTTCGCGCCGATCGAAGCGGCCCGCCGCGCCCCGGCTACGTTCGGGTCGCCGGTGCCATACGTCCCGGCGGCCAGCGCCTCGTTGCGAATCTGATTGCCCTGGTACATTCCACCCTGGTTCCAGTATTCGTTCTGGCTTTCGACTATGACAGTTTGGAAGCCATATGTTTTGGCCAACTGGGCCGTCTGCGTGAGGGCGTCGTCGTCTTCGCCGTAATACGTATTGATCCACGGCGCGCAGCCGGCTTCCTTGGCGAGTTGGAATTGATACTCCATCGCCACCTCGCGCGTGGTCTGGTCCCAATCCGTTGGCAAAACCCGTTTGGCCCATGTGGTCGGCCAGGCCCGTCCCTCGTCTTTATTCACCCGTCCCCACGGCATCATCCGGATGATTTTGTATCCACCCTGCTTGATGGCCGCGAGCAACGCCGGGCGGAACGTCTGGCCGGGCGGCGCATCGGGCGAATACAGATGCACGTTCGCCACCGGCCCGGATGTCCGGAACTTGAAAAACTCCCCGGCCGCAAGCGTAACCGTTCCACTCTGCCCCGCGCCATCGGCGACGATATTCTGAATCGTCTTTCCGGACACGGTCAGGTTGGAGCCGCCCTCCCAGTGCAGGTGGTAGATGCCGGTTGGATATCCGTAGAGCCAGCAGTGCGAAAACATGGGCGTCTGCGGATAGCCCCCGGGCCCGTATTGGGCCGGCGGGTCCTGGCTGCCCTTGTACCAGCCGGTCATGCGATGGGTGACATCGCACCAGGGGGCATCGGTTTGCCAGGGATCGTTTGCGGTCAGATTGGTTCCCATGACCAGCGCGGGCTGGGTGGCTGGCGCGTCCGCGGGAGAAAGAGATTCCACAACTGGAGCGAGCGCGACGGTGATGGTGAGGGAGGTGGGTTGGGTCGAAGGAGGAATGTCGATATGGATACTGGCTTGCGTGGTGGATTGGGCCAGGGCCACGGCGGGAGCGCAAAGCATCAGAAGCATCGCGACACATCGCGCGAGCAATCCTGATTCAATAACGCGGTTGGGATGGGCGATGATCATGCGATTACCTTAGGCGTTCGGAGAATAGAGTCCATGGACAAAGCACGGCACGCTGGGATTCGCGTGCCCGGTTGAGGTTTACGATTGGGAATCGACGGGAAAGAAGAAGATCTGGGTTAAAGGCTGACGCTGAAATTTGTGGCGTGCCAGCTTCAAGTTTTGGAGTACCAAAACTGCGCTGCTCACGGTGGTATCGAGGCTCCCCTGGCTGTTCAGACAGAAGACAATGAGGAATCGCAGCGCGATGCGGCGGGAGGTTTGGGGGCGGGTCTTGTAAGTGAGTTCCGCGTATTCGACCGCTGCGCCGCGTCCTGCTGCGCGGGATCAACGCCCACGCCGCGGGCGGGGGGATTACTGGGATCGGGAAGGTTGTTTCCTTGCCCGCGTCATGGCCGTTGCTGCCGCTGCGCGACGGACGCCGCTTCGCTTCTGGGATTGGTTTTTATCGTTCCCCGTTCGCCCTCTGTGACGAAGGGCGAACGGGGAACTTCAATGTTGGGGGGGGCTTGAATGTGGTGAGACAATTGTGATTTCAACATTGTCGGGGATCGTCGGCCACAGGCGCCTGTCGCATTCAAGCTTCCCCCAACATATAAGTTTCCTCTCGACCCTGCATTTCAAGAGGGTCGAGAGGAAACGATCTTGCGGATCACATGAGCGAGTCGCAGGCCAAGCGAAGCGATCGCGAGGGGCATGACGCGAGCAACTCAGGATACGCCCATGGTTTGGTGCACACTCCCGCTCGCGGCGTGACACTCGCTATCGCGCAGACGGCCGGAGACTCGCGGGCGAATGCAAGGGAACTTTCAACACCCATCCCCCGTCTACCCACACCGCATCGCGCAGCGATTCATATATACCCGAGCACAAATACCCAGGGCATCCCCGACACCAACGTGAGCAGCGGCCCCGGCCTGCGGTGAGCGCAGTCGAATCCGTACTCCGGGGGAAAGCTGGCACGCCACAACTTCCAGCGTCAGCACTTAACCCAGATCTTCATCCACCTAGACTGCACCCGGAAAGACGCTCGGCAGGAGCCTCGCACTGGGCTGATGAAAAGGCGTGGTTTTTGGTTGCTTT
>DAIRGS010000191.1:0-13366 GCA_036794395.1 Tepidisphaeraceae bacterium
ACGATATGTTGCCAGTCGAGGTAGATCACGGTGTCCTGTATAGCGGGATTTGATGCAGCGTAGAATGGGCGATCAAGACGGATTGCGGATTTGAGAATTTCAAATCTTCAATTTGAGATTTCAGATTTGAGATGGCCTATCGGTGATTTGAAGAATGGGCGAGGTGTGAGGTGAATGTAGAGCAGGGAACCCGGTACGTTCTGACTTCGTACGGCATGCCGCACGTGATGGGGTATCTGGCGACGAAGGATGGGAAGCTTCATGCCGAGCCATTGACGCCCGTGGGGTTGATGGATGCGGCTGTTGAATTCGGGCTGGCCGGAGTTGAGTTTCCGCTGGGAACGGTGACGCCTGAAGCGATTGACGTACTGCGCGATGCGCTTCAATCCCGTGGATTAAGCGTGGTCGCGGATTATATGGTCATAGTGGATGGAGACTGCGAGGACTTTCGGAACTTTCTCCGGGCGACGGCCCGGTTGGGTGCAAAGGTGGGGCGGGCGATCATGAGCAAAATCCTTTGTGGCGATCGCCGGACGCTGGCGGGCGGGTGGGACGAAAGGCTCAAGGCGGTGGCGCAGCGGCTGAAAGAAACGCTGCCTTTGGCGGAGGATCTTGGCCTGTGCATCGCGCTGGAGAATCATCAGGATGCGACAACAGATGATTTCTTTCGGCTGCACGAGATGACTGGGTTTCACCCGGCGTTTGGGGTGACGCTGGATACGGGCAATCCGCTTTCTGTGGGTGAGGAGCCGGTGGAGGCGGCGCGGAGGCTAGCGCCGCTGATTCGACACCTTCATCTGAAGGATTACACAATTCATTACGCACCGGAAGGGTACAGGCTGGTGCGATGTGCGGCGGGGGATGGCGCAATCGACTTTCGCGCGATTCTCGATATCGTGAGCGCCAACGGCCACAATGTGACCCCGGGCATTGAGATCGCGGCTCAGCCGACGCGAACGGTTCCGTTTCTTGAGCCGGAATGGTGGCAGTGTTATCCCAAGCGCGATGCCCACGATTTGGTTGCGGCGCTGAAGGTGTTGTGGACGAAGGGCCGGCCCGCAAGCGAGCCGTACTCCAGTGCGTGGGAGCGTGGGGAAGACTCGACGACTGTTGCGAAGGAAGAATGGGAGTTGGTGAAAAGAAGTGTGGAGTATTTTAAGAAGTGCTGAGTGCGAATTGAGTGCTGAGCGCTGAGGGCGGAGTGCTAAATGAACGGATTCCGCGCCATTGCATTCAAGTGGCACGGGTTTCTAACCCGTGTTTGGCGGAGCCGCGGGTCCAACGACGGGTGGTATGTGGGAAAACCAACGTGCCGAATCGGGCTTGTTTTTCCCACATCTGACCCGGCGCTGATGGTGATCCCCCTCGATCATGGGCTGGAAGCCCCATGTCACGAGCAGGCGCGGAATCGCGCATGGTTATTTACGTGTTGAATGTGGGAAAACCTTGGAGGCTCACGTGGCGAAGACAGTTTTGGATCAATTCAGAATTGATGGGCGCAAGGCGCTGGTAACTGGCGCAGCGCGGGGGTTGGGCAAGGTGATTGCGATGGCGCTGGCGGAGGCGGGGGCGGATGTAGTGATTACGAGCCGGACGCTGAGCGAATGTCAGGCGACGGCCGAAGAGATCGCCAAGGCAACGGGCCGAAAAACACATGCCATCGCGGCGGATGTTTCGCGGAGCGGGGAAGTGGGCGGACTGTTTGCAGCGGCGCAGGCGGTTATCGGGCCGATCGACATTCTGGTGAATAACGCGGGTATCAACATTCGCGGGCCTTCGGCGCAGTTTAAGGAAGCCGATTGGGACGCGGTGGTGGATATCAATCTCAAAGCACCGTTTCTCTGCGCGAAAGAAGTGATGACGGGCATGTGCCAGCGCGGGTGGGGGCGGATCATTAATTTGGGCTCGATTATGTCGGTGATCGCACTGGCCGAGCGTGCGCCGTATTCGGCTGCGAAGGCCGGCGTCATGGGCCTGACGCGCGTGCTGGCGCTGGAAACCGCCGGCAAAGGCGTGACGGTAAACGCGATTTGCCCAGGGCCCTTTGCAACCGAGATGAATAAGCCGTTGCTGGAAGATCCAGTGAAGTACAACGCCTTTGTGTCGAAGATCCCGATGGGCCGGTGGGGCGAGTTGCACGAGATCGCCGGAGCGGCGCTGTTCCTGGCGTCGGATGCTTCGTCGTTTGTGACGGGGACGGGCTTGTTTGTGGATGGTGGATGGACGGCTTGGTGAGTTGGTTTAGATGAATCGCAGCAATTTCCTCCAACCTTTGGTGCCTGCGGACACGGACCATGAAAATGATTTGGAATCATGCCCACCTCGGTCAGTTCGTGGGAAGGAAATCGGCTTGGGGGATGTAAGTTGGAACGGTGAAATTGACGCTCCCGCATTTAAGGCATTCCGGCATAAGACCTCTCACGCTGACAGCAGTGCTGCGGGATCGAAATACGCGCTTTCCATCTGGGGTGGGAAAGTTGAAGACGCACCGCCGGAGTCTGCCATCACTTTGGCAACGGAGTTCTTGGCCCGGCAGAATGAGATTGTCGATGCGGTTGCCACGGCGTTTTGCGACGAGTTCCACGGGCGCGGTTTGGATTCGGGCATGTGGTGGTTCAACGGACTCAATCGAGAAGATGCCGCATGGGTCTTGCAAGGTCGCACGTTTAACACGCCCGATGACATGTTGGCCGCATTGCAACTTACGGGCATTATCATAAGAAACGATATGGATGGCGTGGATGGCTACATCGCGCACCTCTGCTTTCACGCGGATTTCGAAGAGGAGCACGGTGTAGGGGTGCTGACCGATGTCCGTAAAGTTTTGGGGACGGGCTACCTCGAGGACGTGACGCCGTATGGATTCAAGTACGACGAAACCTGACCACTACCTGATGATCTGCAGATTGACGAGTTGAAGGTGTTGGGCGCCGGATACTTTAGCAATGTGACGTTGTACAGTTTTGAATATCTGGAAGAAGACTAGCCATGAATCCAACCTGGCGACATCCAATGCTTGGCGAGTTGACTGGAGAGCCGAGTCTTTATGGGGGAATGTCGTGGCATGGCGCGGTGGATGCGCCGGCGTTTGAGGCTTTTCGGTTTGGGGATTGGGTCCGGGCGTATGTCCAGAGCGCCCACGATCTGCCCAAGGGGAAATACAAGCTGTGGATGTATGGCGACAAGACGACGAAAGACGCTCCGGTGGAGGAGGCGGTGGCGATGGCGGTTCGCGTGCTTGAGCGGCAGAACGCGATCGTGGAACTGGTGATTGCGGCAGTCATGGACGAGCTTCACGGGAGGGGCCCGGACTCGGGAATGTGGTGGTACAACGCGCTGGCCAAGCCCAATGTGACGCAGATGCTTGCCTGCCGCACGTTTGAGAGCAACGACGACGTGTTGGCGTCGCTGCGCTTGAGCGGGATCATGATTTCCGAAAAGTTCGGGGGCGTGGATCGTTACGCGGCGAATCTCTGGTTCGATTCTGAGTTTGAAGAAGAGCACGACTTCTGCGTGCTGACCGACGGTGACAAAGTGCTCGGGACGGGTTATCTCGATAGCCCGATGGCGTATGGGTTCAAATTCGACGAGGAATGAAGGAAGGGTGCCGACATGAGTAGCTTGAAAGGAAAGATCGCGTTCGTAACCGGCTCGGGCCGTGGCCTCGGCCGGGCGATTGTGGAGCGACTGGCCGAGGCGGGGGCGGATGTGGCGATTCATGATATTTCGCAGCAGGCGCCGGCGGAGTTTGGGGAGGCGAAGGATCTGGATGACGTTGCGTCGCAGATCGCCGCCAAATTCAGCGTGCGGACGGTGGCGGTGACGGCCGACATTGCCAGCGCGGAGCTGGTGGCGGCGGCGGTGAAAAAGATTGAGGGAACTCTGGGGCCGATTAGCCTGCTGGTGAACAATGCCGGCGGGGACATCGCATTGAAGGGCGGGAAGCCCAAGCCCAACGATTCGCTCAATATTCCGATGGAGGATGTACGGGCGATTCTGGATCGGAATCTGGTGGGGACGATGGTTGTGACGCGCGCGATTGTGCCGGGCATGATCCAGCGCAAGGGCGGCTCGGTCGTATTCATCGGATCAGACGCGGCCCATATGGGATGCACCGATGGCGTGGCGTATGCGGTGGCCAAGGCGGCGGTGGTGCATTTTTGCCGGTGTGTGGCGTTGGAGCTTCGGCCGCACGGGGTGCGGGCGAACGTCATCAGCCCGGGGCCAACCAAGACGGCCCGGTTTCTGGTGACGCGAACGATCGATCCAAAGTTGGCAGAAGAAGGCGTTTCGCTCGATCGTTATGGCAGCCCACGTGATATCGCCAATGGTGTCGCATTCCTGTGCGGACCTGATGCATCGTTTGTCACGGGCCAGGTTCTGCGCGTCGATGGCGGGTGGCTAGTCACCCCCCTTTAACTCTCAGGTAGCGTGCGACAGGATCGGCCAAATGTCAGTGCGGCGCGGGTAATTGCGTCATACCTGTCAGCATGGCCTCGGCAGTCGGCGGAGCGAGGTGCTTGCGGATCATTTCAAGAAGGTCGCGAGGGGTGTACTCGTTCTTAATGAGGTACTCGCTCACGTTGAGCGTTCGCGCCTTCATGCTATGAGCGTGGTCTTTCATGCCCGTCATCATGATAACTGGAATGCGCTTCCACTTGGGGAAACGGCGGATTCCTGCCAGAAACGTCAATCCATCGACTTCGGGCATCATGTGATCCAGCAGGATAATGTCAGGCTTGAACTCCTTAAGGCGCACGAGGCCTTCAGCGCCATTCCTGGCGGTCGCGGTTTCATACTGTTCGCGGCCCAGCCACTTAGCCAAACCCTCCCGGCTTGCCGGGGCATCATCTACGATCAAAATTTTACTCATTTGCCTCCCGAAGGACGGATTGTGTTCGGACTGGAAGAGCAAAAGGTGTTCCATCCCACAATTCGCACGAATCCGATTATGCGGGTAATTCGACGCCAGGTGCAACTATCAATTAATAAACCAACACAAAGTTGCCCTTGGCGGTCGCGAATGCGGCTGGGCAGTCCCAATTGGGGAGGCCGGGCGCGACGTTAGGCTGGGGAAGAAGGGGAGTTCCAGCAGCGCTAAAGATTTGCCATTGCACAGCTCCGCCCTTGTTCCAGCTGGTGCCTTCGGCCCAGGCGAGAAGGACGTCGCCGGCCGGGTTCGTGGCCAGGGCCGGATGTTTCGAGGAGGGTTTGGATTCCAAATGTACAGAAGTGGGTTGGGGGGCTGAATCGCGGAAACGGGCAGTATCGAACGGGGCCCAGCTAACGGTGCCCTGCGTTTCCCAGGCTGCCAGCAGGCGACCTTTAGACGGTGCGAAACCGGCGGTGCTCATGATGCATGTGCCTGCGGTCATCGGCGCTATTTCGCGGCGCTCGGATGTGGAAAGATCCGGGGAGATTTCAAGCAGGTACATCCCGCGATGAATCATCTGGGCGGCAGAGCGATAAAGGACGAATAGTTTGCCGTCGGCAAAAGCCATGCGCATTCCACAGCAGCCGCACGCTCCGGTGGAGGGATCGGATACGGGTATTTCGGTGGCGAAAGTTTTGCCATCGTCAGTCGATCGCGCGATCCACACGCGCCGCGTCTGCTCGTCGCCGCCCTGGGCGGTTGGCGCATGCCAGCCGACATAGACGTTTCCGGTTTCGTCGGCGGCGATGGAGCCGCCGCCATCGAGGCCGGGATGTTGGGCGATGAGGTTACGTTGCGGCTCGAAGCCGGTGCCGTCATCGTTCAGGCGCGTGTAGAGCATGGGGGCGAATTTGTTATCCGCTTTGGGCAGGGCATCGGTTGAGCCCATCCAGGCGACGTGGGGCCTGGAACTCCGGCCCATTGCCAGATGCGCGCCGCGAACGGTGCCTATGGCGATCGCGCTACCCGGCTGGCTATTGACGCGAAGTGGATGGGACCAGGTGGCGCCATCGTCAGCCGAGTGAATATAGAAGATGTCGCAGTGAGCGGGATCGCCCTTCAGGTAGATCAGGTGTGCGATGCCCGCTTGATCAACGGAGGCTTGCGGCTGAACAGCGCCGTCAGGAATGCGGTAGATGGTGACCGAGGGCTGGGCCAGGGCAAGGTGCGCCAGGAGAAGGATCATCGCGCCGGCAAAAACAATTGGTCTCAAGGCAGTAGTCCCTGTTTCTGATATTGGCCGATGCGATAGTACAGCTTGCGAATGCTGATTCCCAGCTCGGCGGCGGTGAGCGTGCGGTTGCCTTCGTTTTTCTCGAGGACGGCCAGGATGTGGCGCTGTTCGAGTTCTTCGAGGGAGATGCGTTCGCGGGATTGTTCCTGAGGCGCGGAGAACTGGGACGGCTGGCTCGGCAAAGGGTCGGGGTCGGCGGATTTGAATCGTCGTCGTCGGGCGCGATCCAGGGATTCTTCGAGCGTTCCAAGGGCGCAGGGCTTGGTGAGAAAATCGACGACATCAAGACGGATGGCGGCGCGGGCGGCGTCGAGGTCGCCAAAGCCGGTGAGGATGATGGCCTGCACATCGGATTGGAGGACTTTAAGCTTTTCGAGCATCTCGAGGCCGCCCATTCCCGGGAGATTGAGATCGACGATGGCGATATCGAAGGCGCGGTTCTCGGCCTCGCGAAGTGCGGACTCGGCGGTATTGGAGACGGTGGGATTGAATCCCATCTCGCGGACGGCGCGGTGGAGCATTTCCCGCAGGCGCGATTCATCCTCGACGATCAGCACTTCACGCGCTTCGGATGGTGGGGGAGTGGAGGGTTCGCGTTGTCTCACTGGTTTTCCTTTACGGCTGAGGGGAGTTCGAGCGTGAATCGGCTTCCCTGACCTGCCCCTTTGCTTTCGGCGCGGATGCGCCCGCCGTGACTTTCGACGATAGCGTGTGTGATGGAGAGGCCCAGCCCGGTGCCCGGGGCGCGCGTGCCGAGCCTTCGGGTATAGAAGGGCTCGAATACTTTCTTGAGTGAATCGGCGGCGATTCCGTATCCGTTGTCGCAGACGGAAACTTCAACCCAGCCGTCGCGACTACGGCCTTCGATCAGGACCTTTCCTTCGCCGGGCTTGACGGCTTCAAGAGCATTGACGGTGAGGTTGAGGAGCACCTGTTTCATTTCCGTGGCGTTTGCTTTGACGTTGAGTTGCGGGTCGAGTTTGAGCTCGATGAGCCGATCGCGGTAGTCCTTCAAGCCGCCGGCAAGGATGGCGACTTCGCGGGCGACGCTGTCGAGCGAGAGGGTTTCGCGGCCCTGAGTGTCGCCCTTAGCAAGCGAGAGGAGTTTGCTGGTGATTTCCTTGCATCGGAAGGCTTCGTCGCGGATGACGCGGAGGGCTTGAATGGCATCGCGCACGGCGCCACCATCGGCGCTGGAATTCAATCGTTTGGCGGCCAGTTCGGCGTAGCCGGAGATCACGTTCAGAGGGTTGTTGATTTCGTGCGAGACGCCGGCGGCGAGGAATCCGACGCTGGCCAGACGTTCGGATCGAACCAGCTCGCGGCTCTTGGCTTCGACTTTTTCTTCGAGGGTGCGATAGAAGCTATCGAGCTCGCGCGCCATGCGATTGAACTCTGCCGAAAGCTCGGCAAATTCCTTGTCGCCGGTTTCTTCGATGTGGCCTGAGAATTCGGTGGCGGCGATGCTCCGTACGCCTTCGCGGAGGCGATTGAGCGGGAGCATGATATCGCGGTATTGGGCGAGACTTGTGGCCGATGTGGTGAAGAGTGTGAGGGCGATGACCACGCCGATCAGGATCAGCGCGTTGCGGAGTTTGTCGGCGGCCAAGCCATCCTTGCTTTGGATGAACATGCGGCAAAAGCCGATCGCGGCCACGACGTTTTCGTTCACACCCTCGCTTGCTTTGGCAGCGGCATTCAGATCGGGGCTTGGGTCGGCCAATGCCGCCTGGGCTTCGGTTATCTGGGCGAGGGCGGCGCGGGGGCGATCCATGTAGTAGTTGTCTTTTTCGTGATCGATGAAGGCGTTAATCGCCAGCGCTGCCTTGGCGAAATTCTCGCGGGCGTAGGACACTGGATTGGTGCCGCCTCCCTTCTCGGCGTTGCGGGCAAGGCCAACGGCGCGAGACGCATCTTGAATGAGGCCGACGTCGCGGTATGCCTGGGAAACCACGTTGACGACCAGACGGAGGTCGTACAGGCTCCAGAGCGCAGTTGCGCCTACGACAACGACGCCCAGGACCAGCGCCCAGTTTCGCAGGAGGAATTTTCGTTTGAGGCTCATTTTGCCCTCATGGTCGGCCGCCATTCAAAACTCGCCCCGCAGCATCGTAAAGCCAAGGCGGGTACGGGCATTTTACCGTGCAGGATTTGCAGGTGTATGGGTAGCGACTGGAATGTATTTGAGGATCAGATCCACGTGGCGGGCGGTTGCTCCGCGCTCCTGGCGTACGACCTCCTGAGCGCGAAGCCCCATTTGTCGGGCGGAATCGCGGTTTTTCAGGAAATCGTCGATTTGGTCGCGAAGTTCGTCGGGGGTGGAGACTTCGCGGATGGCGTTGGCCAGGCGGAAGCGATTCATCACTTCAGCAAAATTTCCGGTGAAGGGGCCGATTGCGATGGGCTTTGCGAGGGCGGCGGGTTCGATCATGTCGCTGCCGTGCTGGCGCGAGCCGAGGTCGACGAGTGATCGGCCGACGAAGACGACTTGCGCGAGGCTGTAGAATTTCCGCAGCTCGCCCATTGTGTCGCCGAGGATGATGGGGGGAGATTTGGATTTCGAATTTGAAATTTCAGATTTGAGATTTGGGATTTCGGATTTGGGATTAGAGATCTGTGTGGAGCGGCGGACGAGGGGGAAGCCTTGGGCTTGGATTTCGGTGGCGACTTCGTCGAAGCGTTCGGGTTTGCGGGGGACGATCACGAGGCGGAGGGATGGGTGGGTGGGGAGGAGATCTCGGTAGGTTTTGATGAGGATGGTTTCTTCGCCGGGGCCTGTGGAGCCGCAGATCCAGATTTCGTTGGTGGGACTCAGGCCGACGGAGTGGGCGATTTCATCGGCGCCTTCGATTTGATCGGCTAATTGGGCGGTGTCGAATTTCATCGTTCCGGTGACGCGGACGCGATCGGGAGGGGCGCCGAGCTGGATGAAACGCTGGGCGTAATCGGGTTCCTGGGCGCAGATGGCGGTGAGGCGGCGGAACATGCGGCGGACGAGGGGGCCGCCCAGGCGGTAGTTGCGGAAGCTGCCGGGCGTGAGACGGCCATTGACCAGCAGGACGGGTATGCCGCGTTTTTGGCAGTGAAGCGTGAAGTTGGGCCAGACTTCAAGTTCCATCAGCACAACGACGCTTGGGTGGGTTTGATCGAGCAGGCGTGAGATGGCGGAGCTGAAATCGAGGGGATAGCGGAGGAGGGTGACGCGGGGATCATTGCCGTAGAGTTGAAGGCCGCGGGCGTTGCCGGTCTCGGTGGTGACAGTGATGATGAAGCGCAGGTCGGGCCGGGCTTGGGCGAGCGCGCTGACCATGGCACGGGTTGCGTTCATTTCGCCAAGGCTGACGGCATGGATGAGCACTGCGGGAGTTGGCGAGGCGGTGCCCACATCGCGGGCCATACGCTCGTTCAGGGCCTTGAATACTTTGCGGCGGGTGGTTCCTCGCAGCAGCCAGAAGGGAGCTGTGAGGGCTAATCCGGTTCCCCAGGTGATGTCGTAGGCGTTGATCACGTGCTTTGGTTTGAACGATACAGACTGTGCTCTTGAATGTACTGGCAAACGGGTTCGGGGGTGAGGTAGTCGATATCGAGTCCCTGGGCGACGCGTGCTCGGAGGTGGCTGGCGCTGATTTGGATGAGTGGAGCCTCGACCACATTGGCCTGGAGATGGCGATACTCGGGCGGCATCTGGTTCCAGTCCAGGGTCCAGCCGGGTCGGGCCATGATGATGAACTCAACTTCTTTGAGGAGTTCCAGAGGTTGGTGCCATTGCGGGAGGTATTGAAGCATATCGGCGCCGATGAGCCAGTGGACGGGTCCGTAGCCGGCTGCTTGGAGCTGACGGGCGGTGTCAATTGTAAAGCTGGGGCCGGTGCGTTTTAGTTCAATATCATTGACGGTAAAGAGCTTCGAGCCGGTAACGGCGCGCTTGCACATCTCCAGGCGATGCAGCGCGGGCGCAAGTTCCCGTCCATCAGGCTTATGAGGTGGCTGGGCGGTGGGGATGAGGTCGACCCCTTGGTAGCCCTTGGCCTCGGCCACGGCTCGTGCACAGATGAGGTGGGCGTTGTGGATGGGGTTGAATGTGCCACCGAAGCAGATTCGCATCTGTGGTCTTCCTAACAGTAAATAAAGCTAACGTTCCGATAACCAATGGTACTAATATTGCACTCTTTGGCCAATTCCCGCCAAGAGTGGGGGGAGTGAACCGTGCAAAGTGTCCACTGCAAAGAATGGAACTGAAGAGCTTGCCGTAAAGTTTTTAAAAGCTTTCCCCGCCGACACTTAAGCCAAGAACTTTAAGAAAGTTTAAAACGTATCACTTTCGGTTGGGTTGACGATGTGTAGAATAAACGCGTGATCCAAACAGTTGTTTGGATATAGAAAGTGAGGCCGGCGATGGCCATTGCAATGACGGTGAAGACGAAAAGCACGACAATCTCGCGTTCGCTGCGACAGAAGGTCGAGGCTGTGATCGAAGAGAACTACGCCTTCATGGATAGTCCGATCTATCTTCGCAAGAATATTGAAGAGGAACTGTTCGATTTTGAGAATGAGCCTCAGCTTCCGCTGGTGAGCTGGTATCAGCCGACGCGGGACGAGGCGGTCGATCAGTCGATCTCCGGGGCTCCGCAGCTGATGAAGGGCCCGGAAGAGCGGATGATGTTTCTCCGCTTCAATTACTCGAAGCTCCGCCTGGGCAAGCTTCAGCGATTGATTAAAAAGAGCGGACTGACCCGCAAGCGCGCCGACGAGTTTATGTTCTGGCATCGGCGTTTCGAGCACTTCCGCGAATACCTGGTTCGCACGAATCTGGCCCTGGTTCTGGCCATGGCCAAGCGCACGCGGCTGGGTGATGTGGATTTCGCGGAGATTGTGAGCGAAGGAAACATGGCCCTGATCCGAGCGGTTGACAAGTTCAACGTGGATCGCGGGTTCAAGTTCTCGACTTATGCCTGCCGGGCGATTTTGAAGGCGTTCAGCCGAACGGCTATGAAGTCGAGCCGGCACCGCACGCGGTTCCCGGTGGAATTTGAGCCGGAAATGGAAAAGAGCGACTGGGCAGATCGCCGTCGCGATGCGGTCGAAGAAGACTGCATCGATGAGTTGAAGGCGATTGTCGATCGCAATCTGGCCGACCTGTCGCAGGTTGAGGAGACGGTGATTCGCCGTCGCTTTAACTGGAAGCAGGAAGAAGAGAGCCCGCTGACGCTTGAAGAAGTCGGGCAGATCATCGGCGTGACCAAAGAGCGGGTTCGTCAGATCCAGAACAAGGCCCTGATGAAGATCCGCACCGTGATGGAAGAAGGCGTTTTGCGTACGCGGACGATTCCGATGCGCGAATCGGCTGACTGAAGAGTGTTGGTCTGAGTCTGGAAAACAGAACCGCCGGCAATTGCGAAGTTGCCGGCGGTTTTTTTCGTTTGACGGGTGGCAGCGGGAAGGATTGGTGCGTGGTGCGGCGTAAGTGCTTATTTTGCGTGAGGAGTCTGGCGCGCTGATGGTTTTTGGGGGTGCGGCTAAAGTGAATGCTCGCCGGTGGTTACGGCGGGGGTTGAAAATGAGCAGCGCGCGAGGGTTGTTTCGTAAATAAAGGGGTTATGGCGGTGGGGTGGTGGGGGAGAGGCGGAGAGAGGGGGCCAAGGAGACAAGGAGACGGGGGACGAAATTCGAATGACCCCCCGGCCTGGCTGAGTGAAGGCGAATCAAATCCGAAGCTCGAATGACTCAATAACGAAACGGGTTTTCGAGTTGTGAGTTATTAAAGATGGGGGTGCATACGTTTATGGGGCGTGGGAGAGTTGAGTTCCAGGTGAGGGGGGTGGTAGGCGGAAGGCGGCGGGCAGCAGGCGGGGAAGCAATGGACAGTGGACAATTGAGAACGCGGAGAAGTTCGTATTGTGTATTGCGTAAGACGTAATGGGGCGGTTGGCAAGAAGGGAAGCGGGACGAGCATGTCTTTGGCGGATCGGCAGCAGATTGAGGGTTTGTTGAAGTGTTGAAGGTGGCGGGACGCGGGGTGATTTGGCGGGTGGAGTTTCGGGCGGTACAACTGTGGTTCTGAATCAAGACTAGAATTGAGGGAGCGGGATGGGGCGCTCGTCCACTGGCGCCGGTGAGCGGCCTTGGGCTTATCTCTGATGATGAATGCGGTGTTGGGATGAACGCAGTCGAAATTGAGGAAGCTGTTTCGAAGCTCGCGGAAGCGGCATTCAACGCCGAGACATTTTCGTACGACTTCCTCCAGGCCTTCGGCCTCAATGACGCCGGCATTCGCAAACTCAGGAGCGGTGACACCAACAAGTCCGATCTGCCCGGCGGTGTTCTTCAGCGGAACAAGAACAACATCCACCTGCTCACCTGCCCGCCGGGCGAAGTCGCCGCGGCAATGGATGCGCTCCGCGCCAGCGTCGCCACCACCAAACACAAGGCGCGGTTCATACTTGCTACCGACGGCCAGACGATTCAGGCCGAACGCTTTGAGGACGGTGAGCCGCTCGCCTGCGATTTCAAGGAGTTGCCCGATCGCTTCACGTTCTTTCTCTCGCTGGCGGGGATTTCCACCGTCAAGCGGATCGACGAGAACGCGTTCGACATCCGGGCCACCGGCCGGTTGAACAAGCTCTACGTCGAACTGCTCAAGGAAAACCCCGCGTGGGACACCGAAGCCCGCCGGCAGGATCTCAACCACTTCTTCGCCCGCCTGATCTTCTGCTTTTTTGCCGAAGACACAAACATCTTTACTGAAACGCAGTTGTTCACCCGCACCGTCGAGCAGATGACCGAGCGCAACGGCTCCAACGTTCACGAAGTACTTGCTGAGTTGTTTCGCGCGATGGACACCCGGCGGGAAGACCGGGCGGCGAGCGACCTTCGACCCTGGGCGATGAAATTCCCCTACGTCAACGGCAAGCTGTTTTCTGGGAGCGCCGACGTCCCCGTCGGCTCTGCAGAAAAGGCCGACGCGGACGTCGGCGTTCCCAAAAAAGCCGACGGGGACGTCGGCGCTCCCAGAGACGTCGGCGTTCCCAGGTTCAATCAGTCCGCGCGGAATTACCTGCTGTTCGTCGGCAATCTCGACTGGAAGAAGATCAACCCTGACATTTTCGGGTCGATGATCCAGGCCGTTGCCGACGACGAAGAGCGCGGCGCCCTCGGCATGCACTACACCAGCGTGCCGAATATTCTGAAGGTCCTCAACC
>DAIRGS010000192.1:0-13362 GCA_036794395.1 Tepidisphaeraceae bacterium
ATCACCACGACCGCCCCGCCGCCCTCCCCCGTTCCTGCCCACTGCCCACCGCCTACCCCTCCCTCCTCCTCACCCCCCCGGCTGCCTCAAACTCACGGTTCCCTCCAACCCCTTGATGGAATTTGAAATCGGATGATCCGTAATTCCCCTGCGAGTTGTTGCGATAATATTTCCCCACACCGTTCCCCACGAACCGGCGCAGATCGCAGAAGTGAACTCCGCCAGTAAACCAGGGTTGCCAGGGGTTCACCTGAGCGCCTTGTCCCAAAGCCCACGGACGCCGTCCGTGGGTCCCCACCTCGCCCCATTCGCGCCGCCAGGAAGTCCACCAACCAACTCCCCGCGCCCTCAGTGTCCGTCCCGGCATTCTCGCCACCCATGCCAACACCTCCAAGCAATTTTCAGATAATTGCAACGCGATGCAACGTAATGCAACGCCGGGCAACACGCCAGGCACGCCAAACGCTGCTTTGCACAGTGACGCTGCCTCCCTGCCCCGTACTCTCCGCGCTGAATTTCCGGGTCCACGAAAAAAAGGCCCGAGGAATTCCTCGGGCCTTTTCATTCGTATGCCTTGAATCTAGTAAACTACCGCACCCGCGATGACCCGGCCTTGCCGGCCAGCATGCCGATTACGAAGCAGATGATCACCACGACCGCCCCGCCGCCCAGCGTGATCCAGGCCTGATTGTTGCGATAAGAAGCCAGCGTCTGAAGGATCGCCGGCGAAGCGCCCATCACGCCCGAAATCAAGGCAAATATGCCGAACAGCGCCACTGCCGCGGCGCCCAGCGCCGCCCAGCCAACCGCCGGGGCCATTGGGTCGTAGGCTGTCACGTAAGTCGGAGCAAGCGGAGCGCGATCGATGGCGCCGCGCGGCTCTTCCAGATCAACGCCCCCGCCCAGTCCCGTTTCATGCGCCGCCGCGGCTTGCGCGCCCCCGCTGCCGGGAATTTCATCAAGCACCGCGCCCAGGCTGGTGTCATCCCGCTCGCGCGAAAGGTCGAGCAAACCCGATCCCGATCCGACGCTCTCGAGGTTAATTTCCTGCGAACTAGGCGTAATGGCCGTCTGGGCCATCGGATCGACGATGCCCGGAATTTCATCCGCGCCGAACACGTTGATGCCCGCCCGGCTTCCGCTTCCACTCATGCCCGATCCAACCCGCGCCGGCGAAGGCATTCCGCCGACCGTGCCGGAAAGCCCCAAGTCCGCGGCCAGTGCCGTGTCCTCCTTGGCCTGCATCCCGGCACCGGTCCCGCTCTTAAGCGCAAAGGCAGTTCCCTGCCCCGCGTTCGTATCGGCCAGGGTGATGCTCGTCCCGCTGGCGCCGGTGGTGTCCACCAGATCGATCATCCCGCCCGAATCCGAAACGCCCAGATCCACCTGATCGCCGCCCGCGGCAACTTCCGCTCGGAGCTGTTCAACCTGATCGGCCTTGAACATCAGCCGCGGCCCGTCGCGGAATTCACGCAGCCGGCCTTCGCGGGCAAACTGCTTGATGTCTTCCTCGGATCGGCCAAGAACGGTCTTGGCTTCTTCCAGCGTGTAAAACATCTTGGCCATCGTCAGGTCTCCTCTAGGTGCTTTTCTAATCTTGCATCAACTTCGCGTTTATCGATCCGTGCCGCTGCGTCCGGGGTTGAGGTTATCCGTCCCAACCTTGCTTTTGTCTTGCCCAGGCTTGGGACTCGGGATCACCGGATCCTCGCTCTGATTCGCCTGATCAACCCACTTTTTCACTTCAGTCCAGCTGGGGTTCGTGCTGTTAAAATTCGTCAGCCGCCGATCATACGTAATTTTTCGCGCCGCCACCAATTGCAGATCGGTTCCATCGTTCTTGGGAGTGTAGTAGTACGCGAGCAGAGTCTGCGCATCGATATCCAGCACATAACACCCCCACTTGTTGGCCGAGAACTGCGCTGGCATCAGGTAAAGATTGGCCCCACCGGCAATCGGCTGCGGCGAAGGCACGCCGGCCAAAACCGTCTGCCCCCCGCCGCGTGAGATCATGGCCACCAGTACCGCAAGCAACAGTGCCGCGTTCACATAAAGTGCGATCACCAGCGATCGATTGCGGACAGGTTGGACCACGTTCACGCTCCGCTTGATCTGACGGCAGTGCTGGCCGTCAGATACGAAGCCGGTATTATACGCACCCGCGTCGCGAGGGCAAAACTTACGCGACCACGGTTCAGCTAGTTTGCTGATTTCGTCCCCCTATCCGGGAGTTCGAGGCTCCCGCCGAGCGGCTTTTTGTCGATAGATCAGTCAGGTCCCTGAGGCCGTATTCCGACCGGATGTGCAATGGCCCGACAGGCGTAGAGATTCTATGGACAGGCAGGAGACAATTGAGAAACCATTCTCGGACGTGCGTGAGCCCCAGTCTCCCTCATCCGGCCCCCGCGCCACCGAGCCCCGCGGCCCCTGGCTCCAGCTCAGTGTCCCCCACGGCTTCGAATGGAACCGCCACCGGCTACCGATCCCCAATTTGCCCCCCGAACTCGAAGGCTTCCGAATCGTCCAGATCAGCGACCTTCATTTGCGGCCGTTCTGGTCGGAGGTTTACGACCAGCTTATCGCCCGCGTCCGCCGGGAAGCTCCCGACCTCATCGTCATCACCGGCGACTTCGTCAACAACAAACGCAACCACACCCGCGAAGCCCCTTTTGCCCATCGGCTGGTTTCCCAGCTTGAGGCCCGCCACGGCGTCTTCGGCATCCTCGGCAACCACGACCAATACACCCTTCCCCCAAAGCTCAAAGGCTCCGGCATCGTCATGCTCGATGGCCGCCGGCAGGTACTCAACGTCAACGGTGCGGATCTGGAGTTGATTGGGCTGCCCGGCGTCATCCGATCGGATGTCACCCGGCAACTCCTGGAGAGCTTCCCACCCAAACAATCCACCGTCCCGCGGATTGTCCTTTCGCACTATCCCGACATCCTCCGAAAGGCCCAGCCGCTCGAACCGGACCTTTACTTCGCGGGGCATACGCACGGCGGGCAGATCTGCCTGCCGGGCGGGATTCCGATTATCCGGCACGACTCGCTGCCGCGATCGATTGGGAGAGGCGTCAACCGGGTTAAAGACACATGGCTGGTGGTGAGCCGGGGGCTGGGGTTTACGACTCTGCCGATTCGGCTGTTCTGCCCGGCGGAGGTGGTTGAGGTGACGTTGAGCCGGGGTTGAGGGTTGGGGGCGCCAATGTCCGAAAATGTCCGAAAATATCCGATTTATGAGGGGTCTCGCAGGATATTTATCAAATTATTGCTTATGTGATGGGTGCGGAGGATTACTCGGGGCCTTAGTTTCATAAGCCCCTGGTCACGGGTTCGAGTCCTGTCGCTGCTCTTTCATTTATAAATAAAGACATACGATTTTCGTCCCCCTCCGATTCTTTGGGGGTGACCAGGGGATTTTTGGTCCCGTGATCGCTGGCTCCAGTTCCGCTTAATCCCAACGCGCTTCGCCCGATTGGCAAGCTCTTATGTCTGCTTCGTCCATCTTCAAGACCGAACCCGATGCAAGACGCGGACGCGTGACAGGTCCTCGAAGGGTTGTATTCATTTCATGTGCTTGCCAGTGATATGAAGGCTCTCCGATCGATATCAACACTTTTGTGTTCCCCCGATTTTTTTGGCCTGTTGCTGCTCCACACGACGCATTTTCAGTAGAAGTGCCGTCGGGCGTGCTATGCAACGTGGCCACTCCTTATTGTGACGCCTCCCGAGCGCGCGTATTCTAGGCTATCACGTCCACTTTCTAGCGTTGTAATCTTCGAGGCGACCTGATGGGTTTGAAGGCTTCGGCAACGAGTGTAGACGACGCGGCGGTCGTGACGCAGGTGCTTCGAGCCGCCGGCGCGGGCGACCCCGCCGCCTCGGCCAAGCTTCTTCCCCTCGTCTACCAACAGCTCCGCAAGCTCGCCGCTTCACAGATGCGCAAAGAGCGCCCCGACCAAACCTTGCAGGCCACCGCCCTCGTTCACGAGGCGTACCTCCGACTCGTCGATCAAACCAACGCCCAGCACTGGGATACGCGCTGGCACTTCTTCGGCGCCGCCGCCGAAGCCATGCGTCGGATTCTGGTGGACAATGCCCGGCGCAAAGGTCGCATCAAGCGGGGCGGAGGCGGGCAGCAGATCAGCCTTGATGCCGTCGAGCTGACGGTCAACGATCCGCCGGATGGGCTTCTGGCGCTGGATGATGCGCTGACCGAGTTCACGGCGAAACATCCGGAAAAGGCGCAGCTGGTGAAGCTTCGCTACTTTGCCGGTCTCACCATCCAGGAGGCGGCCCAGGCGTTGGGAATCTCCGACCGGACGGCCGGTCGCAATTGGGCCTACGCGCGGGCCTGGCTGTTTTCGCGGATCAATTCGGATTGAACCCGTACGGAATTGAACCCTCATGAGCGACGAAGAAACCATCTTCACCGAGGCCCTGGCGAAAGAGTCGCCTCAAGAGCGGTCGGCGTTCCTGGACCAGGCCTGCGGCGGTAACGTCGAGTTGCGACAGCGAGTGGAGGTCTTGCTCGCGGCGCACGACGAGGCCGGTTCGTTCCTCGAATCTCCCCCGGCGGGCGTCACCCAAACGGCTGTCGATGGCGTCACCGTCGAGCAATCGCCGGCGGAGCGCCCGGGCGAGATGGTCGGCGCTTACAAGCTGCTGGAACAGATCGGCGAGGGCGGCATGGGCGTGGTATTCATGGCCGAGCAGCAACACCCCGTGCGGCGAAGGGTGGCGCTCAAGATCATCAAGCCGGGCATGGACACCAAACAGGTGATCGCCCGCTTCGAAGCCGAACGGCAAGCCCTGGCACTGATGGATCATCCCAATATCGCCAGGGTCCTGGAAGCCGGAGCGACCGATGCCGGCCGCCCGTACTTCGTGATGGAGCTGGTGAGGGGCATTCCCATCACCGACTACTGCGACCAGCAGAAGCTGTCGCCCCGCCAGCGCCTCGATCTGTTCGTGCAGGTCTGCCAGGCCGTCCAGCACGCGCACCAGAAGGGGATCATCCACCGCGACCTCAAGCCCAACAACGTGCTGGTCACGCTCCAGGACGGCAAGCCCGCGCCCAAGGTCATCGACTTCGGCATTGCCAAGGCCACAGCTGGCCAGCGGCTGACCGACCAGACGCTCTACACCGAGCTTCGCCAACTCGTCGGCACGCCCCTGTACATGAGCCCCGAGCAGGCCGAGATGAGCGCCTTGATGGACATGGACACGCGCAGCGATGTCTACAGCCTCGGCGTCCTGCTCTACGAGCTCCTGACCGGCACCACTCCCTTCGACAAACAGCGCCTGGCCAAGGCCGCGTACGATGAGGTCCGTCGGATCATCCGCGAGGAGGAGCCGCCCCGGCCCAGCACGAGAATCAGTACGCTGGGCGATACGCTCACATCCGTGTCCGCGCAACGCCAAACCGATCCAAAGAAACTGAGCGGCCTGCTCAAAGGCGAGTTGGACTGGATCGTGATGCGGGCGATGGAGAAGGACCGCACCCGCCGCTATGACACCGTGAGCGGACTGGCGCAGGATGTCGAGCGGTATCTGTCCGATCAGCCGGTGGAGGCGTGCCCGCCGTCACGACTGTACCGGCTGCGGAAAATGGCCCGCCGCAACAAGGCGGCCATTGCGACGGGTGCGGTTTTGTGCCTCGTCCTGCTACTCGCAACCGGCGTAAGCACGTGGCAGGCCGTGCGGGCAAAGCGGGAGAAGTTGCGGGCCGATGAACAGGCGAGCATCGCGACAGCCGTCAACGACTTTCTCAACCACGACTTGCTTGAACAAGCCAGTATCGAAGGTCAGGAAAAAGCTCAAAACTTTGTCGACCGTGACCTCAAGGTGCGTGAAGCACTCGACCGCGCGGCGGCCCGGATCGCCGGCCGGTTCCCGGGTCGCCCCCTCACAGAGGCTGCCATTGAACGCACTATTTCGCGCACTTATTCTGGCTTGGGTGAATTCCCGACGGCCGAGCCACACATGGAAGCCGCGTTGCGATTGCGGCGACAGGCATTGGGGGAGGAGGATCGCGACACCCTTCAGGCGATGGAAGGTTTAGGAATCATATACTTGAGGACCGGACAGCTGGCAAAAGCCCAGCCCCTGTTCCAAAAGGTCCTAGACGGCCGCCGCAGAATACTTGGAGAGCACGACCCCGACACGCGCCTGGCCACTGCGAATATGGCATGGCTATACATGGAGCAGCGCCAATTTGGGAAGGTGGAGCCCCTCTGCCTCCAGGTTCTCGAGGCGACTCGTGACAAGCACTACGGAGAAGAGCTTAGTACGACGCGGGCCGTAGAGATCCTCAAGGACATGTATTGGCGTCAGGGTCAATACGCCAAATCCCAGGCAATGCTGCTTCAGATTCTGGAACGCGATGGCAAACTCCCGCCACCTGTAAATCCGGAAACGTTCTTCCTCAAGCGAGTCTTGTCGAAAGTGTACTACGAACAAGCTCGATATGCGGAAGCTGAGACGTTCGCGCGAGAGGCCTTAGACGACGAGCGCAATCTGCGAGGGCCGCGCGACCCGACTACTTTGCTTGCCCAGATCGAACTTGGCAGCTTCTACGAGCGGCGAGGACAGCACGCCAAGGCTGAGCCACTGGTCTTCAATGCCGCCGAGCAATTGCCGCACCTGCTGGGGGATCATCACCCCGCGACTCTTGGCTCGTTTCTGGCGCTGGTACAGGTATATATGGGTCAGCACCAATATGCCAAGGCCGAGGCGATCCTCCTTCGTGATCTTCCTCTTTGTCGCGAGTTCTTGGGGCCAGCAGACCCGGATACGCTCGCCCACCTCGGCTCGCTGGGACAGATTTATTTCGCGCAGAAAAAGTATGACCAGGCCGAGCCGCTCCTTCGTGAAGCGTTGGATGGGTTGTTAAATACGGTTGGCGAGTTAGATCGCAACACGCTCCATTCTCGCGATGTATTGGGACAGACTTATGCAGCGCAAGGAAAATACGACAAGGCGGAGCCGATGCTGCGAAAGGCAGTGGACGGCTTGTCCAAGACGGTCGGTGACCTGAATCCGAACACACTCGAGCCCCAAGCCCACTTGGGTGCATTGTACCTCAATCGCGGCCACTATCTTGAAGCTGAGCCCCTGCTGAAGAAGTCGTTCGAGATGTCGCGAAACCTCTCCGGCAAAACAAGTCCGACAACGCTGAGTTGCCAATACAACCTCGCCCTTTTGTATTTCCGCCGCAATCAAATCGACAAGGCCGAGCCGCTCTTTCAAGAGTATCTATCTCTCAGACGAGAATCGCTGGAAGCCGAGCCTATCGATGAGTCGTTCTGGGCCGCGCTCATCGGCATGGCGCAGATTGAACGCGCCACTGGGAGAGGCTCTGAAGCCGAGCGGTACGCCAGCGAGGCGCTTGCCATCGCGCGGGAGCAGAAGTCGTATGAGATGATCCGTGGGACGCTGATGGATCTGGGAAGAATCTATGCGGGTCAACGTAAGTTTCCCGAGGCCGAGGCGAAGTTCCAAGAATACCTGTCAGTCAAAAGGAAGGCCCTCGGCGCCGCGCAACCTGATGAAGAGGTCTGGTCAGGACTTTTGAATCTGGCCGGTGCGGAGCATTCGCGCGGTGAAGACCCGGCGGCCGAGGGACACTATCAGGAGGCGCTCAAAATCGCGCGGGAGCTCAAGTCGGATGACATGCTCCAACCGACCCTGCAGCAGTACGGCGGTCTACTTCACCAGGCGCACCGCGATGCCGAGGCGGAGCCGCTGGTGCGCGAATGCCTCGAAGTTCGCAAGCGGCTCTTCAAGCCTGGCAACGAAATGATCGCGAACATGAAGAGCTACTATGCTTCGATCCTGACGGCTTTGGGAAAATATCCCGACGCGGAGCCGCTGCTGTTGGAGGCGAATTCGGAACAGAAAGCGTTGCCATTGAAGCGGGAACTGGACGACCGGCGCATCGATACACTGCGCTGGCTTGCCGAGCTCTACAGGGCATGGAAAAAGCCAGAAGAAGCAGCGAAGTGGGTGGAGGAGCAGCAAGTCCAGATGAAGGAGGTCGTGGAAAGAAATCCGTCCGAGCCGAGCTTACGAGCCGCATACGGAAAGCTGCTTGCCCGTTGGGGCAAATTCAAAGATGCCCTGCCGGAGTTTCAAAAGGCGATCGAGTTAGCGCCGACTGAGCATTCGTACTGGCACGATGGAGCCGTACCGCTTCTCCTGCAACTCGATAAACCAGAGGACTATCGTCGGCTCCGCACCCGTGAGCTGAAGCAGTTTGCCACCACCTCCGATGGGGCGGCCGCCCATCGTGTGTCCAAAGACTGCTTCATGCTGCCGTTGGAAGGAGCGGAACTCGATCAGGCGGTGGCTTTGGCAGCACGGGGAAAGTTCGGCGATGAAACATGGGCCGCTCAGACGAAGGGGATGGCCGATTACCGTCGTGGCAGATTTGACGATGCGATAAAATGGTTAAAGTTCAGCACGGATGGAAAGGTCGTTTGGAAGGATGTGGAGAACAACCTGTTTATTGCGCTTGCCCATCACCATCTCGGCGAACACAACGAAGCGCAGCAAATACTGGCCAGCGCCACCAAAATGATGGAAACGCAACTGCCACAACTCGGCAAAGCCGATCTGGGGAGTTTTGGCGACTGGATTTATTGCCAGGTCATGCGCCGCGAGGCCGAGCGCGAGATCAACGGTAAAGACACGAGCGCCACTGCACGATCCGCCAGCAGACCCTCAACCTTCCCGGCCGGAGCCGCAGATTCCCCGCCCCTTCGCGCGGACGGAGATGGCGTCTTAACACCGCCACCCCCACGTCCGGCCACGTCTCAGCCGCGCTAAGGGGATTCCTCCCGGATTGAGAATCTTGCAACTTATTTGGCCGGTTCCGCGCGCGAACGGCGCATTCCTTCTCGTGGCCGGGGTTCGGAGCGTTCCCGCCCCGGCGTACTCAATCACTTCGGGCCTCACGTTCTCCAACAGGAAGGGCTTCCCATGCACGTCTCGACCCGCCGTCTCCCGCGTCACTCCTCCACCCTCACTCGCGCCGCAGTCCGGCAAGCCTGCCGGGTTGAGCCGCTTGAAGGCCGGACCCTGTTGTCTACCACCTGGGGGACGTTCAGCGACCTGCCGTTAACCAACCTGCCGGGTTTCACGTTCAATAAAATGACGGTTGATCCTTCGGGAAATGTTTACGTTGTCGGGACTTACACTGGCGCCTCATCGTGGGGTCGTGGCATCGCCCTGGAGAAGGCCGCCGGGAGCAGCACCTGGACCACAATCCTCGACCTGGGCATCAGCACCGCCACCACCGAATTCCAGGCTGTGACCGCGAACGCGTTGGGCGACGTCTACATTGCCGGACGCAACGGGGCTACTGCGCACCACACGATTTGGGAGCGATCCGCGGGACAATCCAATTTCGCGGTGGTCGATGATTTTGCGGCGGGCCGATATTTTGGCGACCTTACCATCGACGCCGCTGGGAATGTCTTCGCGGTCGGGTCGGAAATCTATCCTACAAAGAATTCACCCTTCACGACCCATTGGATTGTGCGAAAACGGGTCAACGGACAGGGGCCTTTCACCAACGTGGATGATACCGGCGAGGGCACGACCGCGAGGGCCATTACGATCGTCGGGGGCAGCGGGTCCAATGCGGGGATTTACGTCGTCGGACAGACTAACAACACCGCCACCGCCACTGCTATTGTTCGCAAGAGCACCAACGGCGGTGTGAGCTGGACCGACGTGGATCACTTCCTTTTTGATCCCGCCACATCCGGCGGCTGCGTACCCCTCGCAATGACGACAGACTCCGCAGGCGATGTCTTTGTTGTCGGGGGTGGTTTTAAGGGAACCCTCACCGGCGGGAACAAAACCCATCCCACTTACTCGTATGCCGAAAACTGGCTGGTGCGTGAAACCACCGACGGAGGCGCCACCTGGACCCTCCGCGACTCCACCGTGCCGGGCGAGGCGCGGGCGGCGGGATACAACCCGGTGACGGGCACGGTCTACGTCGCGGGTTGGGCGTCGGAAACCGACTCCACCACCGGCCTGCTCCGTCAACACAGCCTGATTCGCAGTAATCTTGGCGGGACCTTTGCCACCGAGGATGATTTCCAGTTGGTGCCGGGCAAGTACGCCTCCGCCGACGGCTTCGGCGTCGATGCGAGCGGGAATCTATTCGTCGGTATCCTGGCAGACGACTCGACTGGCCCCCACTTGTTATTGCGCACCCCCACTTCCACCCTCACCCCGGCGGCCGCGACCTTTTCCGCGGTCACGATCGCCTCTGCAAGCGCGTCTTCCCCCGCAGTGTCTGCCGCAACGGAGTTTTTCTCACCAGCGCAAGTCACCTCCGAAGCCGGCCCGCACCACGGTCGGCTTCGACAGCCCCGACTCCAAATACTGGCTTGACGGGCTACGCCCGCTGCCTCAGGTTCGGTTTTATTTAGACAACCCGACAAAAATCGAAGAATTGCATTTAGCCCGGAGTATTCACCGCAGAGACGCCGAGTACGCAGAGAATTCAGAAGTATCAAGAGCTTATGTGCAAAATCGCACAGCCGTTTGTCGCGCACGTTGCGCAGCTCACACATCCCATTCCTCTGGTGTTTTCTCTGCGATCTCCGCGGCTCTGCGGTGAATCATGAATTTTCCGGGTTAGAGAAGGAGATCTCCCGCAAGAGCGACAGCCAGCATCTCATCGATATTTCTAAGTTTAGCGATCTTGCCGACGCGATTGCGACAAATATACTTAGGCCGGTCGAAGGGGCCCCGGGTGAAAACAAGGGCGGTAATCCACGGGTTCTAATTCGTGCCGGACGCGGGAGCAATCTGTGCATGACCCAACACTACGTCTGGACGACACCCGGGCCGTCTACCGGATCATCCACGAACTCTGCGAACTGGGCGCAGACGCGCACGCCTGGCGCGCCCACTTGCAGTGCCGAATACTTGCCTTGGTCGATGCGACAATGGCCAGCGGGTACGTGATGCGCCTGACTCTTGACCCGGCATCCATCAAGCCCGGCGTCGAGCTTGGTGTGCAGACCGGCACCAACGCGGCCTGGCAGGCATTTCTGGCAAAGGGCGACCTGACTGAAAATCCCCTGACCCCCCACATCATGGCACGATTTGGGGCTGACTTTACCTGCACGCGCCAGGAACTGATCGACGATGCGACCTGGTACTCGAACGATTTCTACACTCGCGTATGCCTCCCCAGCGATTGGGACCAATCTCTCCATTCCCAAGTGTGCATCAATCCCCCCGGCGTAGTCGACGGATTGGGGCTCTGCCGCCGCCCAGGCGCTCCGCCGTTCGGCCCCCGCGAGGTGGCCGTCGTGCGCCTCCTTCACCAGGAGTTGGCCCACCTCTGGCGCAAGCCCGACCCACTGGGTGTTAATGCCCTGCCCAAGCGCCTCCGCCAAACCCTCCACTGCATCCGCCAGGGGCTGGGCCGCAAGCAGATCGCGCAGCAGTTGGGGCTCAGTGCCCACACCGCGCACGTCTATGAGAAGACTTTGTTCGGCAAGTACGGCGTAACCGGCCGCGCCGAGCTGATGGCACTGCTGGGGTCATCGATTCGCCCCGCGCTCCTGCCGCTCGAACAGGAAAACGATTTCATTGAGGTCCCCGGAAAACGCCTTTCACGACCAATCGCGGACTAGCCCAAATGGGCGAATTGTTCCAGTCGCTGATACCACTACACTCCGCACTCCACGCCCACCCCAAAGTCGGCGGGATGTGTGCGTTCAACACTTCGGGCTTACGTTCAAACAAGAAGGGCAGGAGAAGAAAATGGGGACATTGCAATCCTATTGGCGGGCATTGAAGCCGGTGACGCTGACAGTCATGTGCGGGCTGTTTGCCGTGGCGGCGCGCCCCGCGAATGCCGCGGTCACGATCGCGCCGTTTGGTTCGGCGGCGTTTCAGGCCGCCCCGACGTGGCAACCGACCGACTTTCATTTCTTCGCCGGGGTCATTGGCGACAATTCCAACAACTTTGCCAACTTTATCCAAACTCAGCAGACGCTCTTTCCCGCACCGGGTTACGGGTTCGACGGGACCAACGGCATCATTCCTGGAACAACCCCAGTGGCCGGCCCCTACACCAACAAGATGTCGCTCGCGCTGGCCGCTCATGGGATTGCCGACCAGACGAGCTTCACTCTTGCTCAATACACGCTTCCGTTTGCCGTTTACCTGGCCTGGATCGATGTGCCGACCGCCGCGGCGCCCATTGGTTCCTCGCCGGATTTCGCCTCCGGCCCGATCATCTCCAATTCAATCGCTCCGATCGTCTTCGGTGGGACGACCGACCGAAACGGCGTCTTGTTCGATCCCAACTGGACCGGCCAGATCAACCCGACCACCTCGCTGGGCCTGGCCAACCCCGGACAGGGATACAGCCACCTACCGGTCTTCACCGCCGAGACGTTCGACTTCGGCTCCGGACCTTCGGCTGACGGTTCCTACGTCCACCACTTCACCCAGACCGACGCCCAGGGCAACGGCTGGAGCATCACCGCGCCTTACACCGTGGTGCCCGAGCCGGGGGTGTTTGCGATGATTCTGCCGGCCTCGCTCATGCTGCTGGGGCGTCGGCGTCTGGAACTGATTCCTGGCCTGCGTCCCACGCTGTAGAGCGCGGCGCAATCGTCCGAGCGTGCCGGGTGGCACGCCGGCGCGTCCCGCGCACCCATCTCTATTTCGAGATACGAAACATGCACACCAACGCCTCATTTCGACGTGCTACTTCGCTCAACGAAACCCGTATCAGCGGTCGCAAGACGCTCGCTGGGTCCCGGCGAAGTCGCCGGACGTTTGCGACGGCCATCGCGCCGGCGATCGAAGCGCTCGAGTCGCGCCGCCTGCTGAGCGGCACGCTGCCCACGATGACGCTCGAGGTAATCGACAGCCAGGCAAACGAGGCCGGCACCGATGACGCCATCGTCCGGTTCACCCGCACCGGCGGGGACATAACGCAGCCAATCCACGCGGCCTTCGACGTTTTTTCCGGGGGGACGGCCACCTACCTCGTGGACTACTTCTTCGCCAACGAGTCTAGTTTTTCGTTCGGGATCGCTGCCGGGCAAAGCAGCGCGGACCTGATCGTCCGCGGCAAGCCTGACAACCTGGTCGAGGGGGACGAGACCGTCCACTTCCAACTGGCTGCCAACTCGGCGGCCTACGTAGTCGGCTCGCCCAACTCCGGCGACGTCACGATTCTCGACGGCCCGCCGGCGCCGACGGTAACGCTCTCTGTCATCGACGGCCTGGCAAACGAGGCCGGCACGGATGACGCCATCGTCCGCTTCACCCGCACCGGCGGCGACCCGACGGCGCCCGTTAACGGGCAATACG
>DAIRGS010000487.1:0-2850 GCA_036794395.1 Tepidisphaeraceae bacterium
TGGCCTGATGAAATCCCGTCCCTTTTCAACAATCGCGTTCGTCCAGGTTTTGTTGCGCGACTTGACGCGCGCCTTCTTGCCCCCTCTCCCTTCGGGAGAGGGCTGGGGTGAGGGGGAAGGAGAAAAGGCTTCAACTGCCGGGTGTGTTTATCGACTGTCTTAGAGATATACCGCGTGTCACGACGATCCGTTCCGCCGGTGCAGTGCAATGAGAATCAAACCACGGCCGCCGTAGGCGGCCCGATCCCCGGTCACGTGGGTGCAGCGGGAATTGTGGCTATTGGAACTGAATGAACTGTGCGCCATGGAATAGCGCCTGGCACTCGCCCTCACCCCAGCCCTCTCCCGAAGGGAGAGGGGGCAGGAAGGCGCGCTTCCTTCGTGCGCAACAAAAGCGGGACGAGTGCGTTCTGTCAAAACCATCGAGTTTTCATCAGCCCAGGGTTGGGGTGAGGGCGATTGTCGAGTGACGCAGATTAAATCCGAAACGCTCCGCCCAACCTCATACGATAACAACGAGCACTTGCACCGCCGGTATCGATTGACGAAGAGGTTGCGCAACGACGATCACTTGCGGACCCAGAACCGATTGCAGGAGAACCATGGGATTTACACATCAGTCGTCACGGCGAGCACTTTTGAAATCGATGGGAATCGGCGTGGCCGCGGTAGCAACTCTGCCCAAATGGTTCGTTGAAGAAACCCTTGACGCCGCCCAAGTCCCCGAGCCAAAATCCGCCAACGACCGGCCCAACGTCGCCCTCATCGGTTGCGGCGGCCGCGGAACTGCCGACGCTCACGAAGCGGCCCCCTTCTGCAATATCGTCGCAGTGTGCGATCTCGATGATCGCCACGCTCAGGCCGCCGCGAACACGTTCAAGGCCAAGCCTTACAAGGATTTTCGAAAGGTCCTCGAGCGCGACGATATTCACGCGGTCATCACCGCCACCCCCGACCATTGGCACACGTTGGTCAACCTCGCCGCTCTCAAGGCCGGCAAAGACATCTACAGCGAAAAGCCGCTCACGCTCACGATTGACGAAGGCAAGCACCTCGTCGATGCCGTCCGTAAGAGCAAGCGCATTCTCCAGGTGGGCAGCCAGCAGCGCAGTGATCCAAAATTCCGGCTCGCGTGCGAAGTCGTTCGCAGCGGCCGCATCGGGAAGCTCAAGGAAGTCACCGTTATCCTTCCGCAGGGAGCGCGGGGCGGTCCATTCGAATCGCGACCGGTCCCCAAAGGTCTGGACTGGGACATGTGGCAGGGACAGACCCCGGCAGTCGATTACGTCGAGCAGCGCTGCCACAACACCTTCCGCTACTGGTGGGAATACTCCGGCGGCACGATGACCGACTGGGGCGCACATCACAACGACATCGCTCTCTGGGGCATGGGCATGGAAAACAGCGGCCCTGTCACCATCAGCGGCAAGCCCGGCGTTGAAATGATCCCCGGCGGGTACACCGCCTTCAGCGAATACCACGTCGAATACACCTACGCCAACGGCGTCAAACATCACTGCATCAGCACGATGGACGACACCGGTTTCGGCGCCATCGTCCGAAAAGGAGCCGGCACCTACCACAATGGCGTCCGCTTCGACGGAACCAACGGATGGGTCTGGGTGACCCGCGGCGAACTCCTCGCCAGCAAAAAGGAAATTCTCGAAGAGCCGTTCCCAAGCAACGCCGAGCGCCTGTACGCCAGCAACGATCACAAAGGCAATTTCTTCGAGTGCATCCGATCCCGCAAAGATCCCGTCGCCCCGGTGGAAGCCGGTTACCGTTCCATCAGCGTGTGCCACCTCGGCGTCATGTCCATGCGCATGAACCGCTCGCTCAACTGGGACCCCGAAAAGCAGCAGTTCGTCAATGATCCAGAGGCCGACAAGTGGCTCTCCCGACCGCAACGCGCTCCATACACGTACGAAAACTTCGCCTGATGCCCGACGCATCCGGCCTAAAGGAACTGCCCATGAAAAAGGCGATCGCATCATTCGCCATCGGTCTGCTGACATTTCTAGCCACCTGCTCCGCCCAGGCGGCGCCCAAGCCTCTGCGGGCGGTCGTCTATGTCGGCGGCGGCTTCCACGACTACAAGACCATGCCGGGCGTCCTGACCGGCAAGCTTTCCGCCCTGATCAACGCCACCTTCGACATCAAGCCCATGGACAGCGCCCAGATGATGGCCGCCGCCTTCAACGATCCAAAATTTGGCGAAGGTTATGACGTCATTGTTTACGATATCTGCTTCGGCGAAAAGTGGGAGGATGGCGACTACGACGGCGCGATTAAAGCAGCCTCAAAAGGCACGCCCGCCGTGTTCGTGCATTGCTCGATGCACACCTACCGGCCTCCCCGCAATGTGAAGGACCCCAAGCTCACTCAGCGCGAGGCCATCGCCGACGCCAAATGGCATGCACTTGTCGGGATGGATACCCGCGTGCATGACAAGTTCCAGGCGTTTTCAACCGAAAAAGCTGCACCCGGTCACCCGATCCTCAAGACCTTCCCAGATCACTGGAGCACCCCCGGCGATGAACTCTACAACACCGTCAAAATGATGCCCACCGCTACCCCTCTACTCACCGCCAAAAGCCCCTCCTCGGACAAGACTCACACGGTGGCCTGGGTCAATCAGTACGGCACCACCCGCGTGTTCTGCACCACCCTGGGGCACGACATGAAAACCGGCGCGGATGCCGACTACCAACGATTGCTCGCGTACGGCCTGCTCTGGGCGTGCGACAAGCTGGGAACCGATGGAAAGCCGGCGGCGGGGTATGGGGGTACACCAAGGCCCTAGTGCTTTGTCACGCCTTTGATTTGGGGTAATCTTCGGTGGCGGTCAAG
>DAIRGS010000193.1:0-13246 GCA_036794395.1 Tepidisphaeraceae bacterium
TCATGGGCTGGAAGCCCCATGCCACGAAGCGCGGAATCGCGCACGGTCATTTAGCTTCTCGATATGCGTCCCGCATTAATTTCTCGCTGCTCGCGACGAGTGAGACGTAACAAACTCGACGATCGATTTCACATCACGCTGATTGGATAGAAAGTGACCAGCGCCGGGACGGAGGACAATTGTAATTTCTCCGCCGGCTTCCTTGTAGCGTTTTTCTACGGTTCGGGTTTGGGATTCGAGCCAGGGGTCGGATTCGCCGCATTCGTGGAGCAGGGCAATGTGTGCCTTTGCCAACCCATCGAGATGCTCGATCGGGGCCGATTTGGCCATCAGGCTTTTGATCGCGGGGTTCTCGGCAACGATGCACGATACTTTTGACGGGTTCTCGATCGCCCAGGCGTAGGCTTCGCCGGCGCCGGCGCCGGTACCTTCCATGACTGGAGTGGTGGAGAATCCGTTTTCCGTCATGACCTTATAAATGGCGTCCCATTGTTCTTTTAGCGGGCCGGCCTGCGCCGTAATGGGTGCAATGACAATGTGATAGCCTTTGGCAAGCAGGGCCTGATCCACCAGGGCTTCGCGGTTGAGGTTGTTGCCGCGGAAGACCCAGGGTTTACCGGCGGCAGGGGTGTGAGGAACAATGATGGCCATTCCGCCGATGCCCCAGGTGCTTCCGGTGCGGGCATCGTAGCGTTCGTAGCATTCGTCGAAGCCGGGACCGCGGGCGGTGGCGAAGGTGTGTTCTTCGGCCAGCGGGATATACGAGTTTTCGAGGGTGTAGTAATAGCTCTTGGCGAAGTTGTCGTCGACGAACGCCGGTCGAGGGCCGGCAGGCGCTTCGGGCTTCAGGTGCGAAACAATCCAATCAGCCACTAGCTTGGGGTTCTTAATGCTGTGTGGGTGATGGGCGGTGCCTTCTTTGATGACCATCGTGATGCGTCCGCCCAGTGCGAGGTAGCTTTGCTCGATGGCGAGGCTGTGGCGTTGAAGAAGAAAATCCTCGGTGCCGCACACATTCAGTAGGGGCACATCCCGGCCGGCCAGTTCGCCCAGGTTGGCGAAAGTCTCCGCGTGAATGGCTGGATTGTCGGCGTAGATGCAGGAGACTTTGTCGGGATTGGCGGTGGACCAGTCGTATTCATTGACGCCGCCTTTGCTCATGCCGATGAAGGCGGGCTTTTTAGATAGGCCGTGCTTTTCGGTGAGGTAGTCGTACCAGGCATCCCAGGTTTTGCTTGGATCGGGGCTGACAAAGCAGATGTGGAACCCGCGACGGAGCAGCTCGACTTCGGTCTGCGGCTCGTGGTCCCAGTAGCAACCCTGCCAGCTCCATGGGTTGCCCGGCGCGGGGTTCTTCGGGACGACGACAATGCATCGGCGCGTACCGGGCGCGGGGTTGCCGACGGCAAAGCGCTCGTTGGCCGGGCGTTTGTAGGGTTTCAGCGCGAAGGTGTTCTCGTCCATCACATAGTCGTAGCGGTCGAAGCCGTCATGCCAACTGGTTTTCTCGCCTTCGAACGGAACATAGGCGATTGCTGGAGGGGTAGCAGTTTTGGCGGCTTCGACCAAAGCTGAAGCCGCGTCGGACTTAAGGCCCACGCTGTTGACGGTGATGACTTCGTAGCTGTGCTTTTCGCCAGGCTTGGCGGAGCGATCGATGAACTTCATCTCCGGCATGGGCTGGGCAGGCGTGTCGTGATAAGTCATCGACTGATAGAGCGGACGGCCGTATTTTCCGACCGGCGTGGTGGGGACCGAGCCCAGTTCCTTTCCGTCCCGCATCACGATGAAATTCCGGATGCCGCTTTCGAAATCGGCATCTGCGCTCCATCGGACTTCAGCGCCTCGGTCGGTATCGGCGATCTTGATGTCGTACGGTGCAGGCGGCGGCGTTTTGTCGCCGACCGCGCCGGTCTTGGTGTATTCGAGCCATGCTTTGGCGACGGTGGCATTCGGAAGCCAGACCGCGACTTTTGGATCGCCCTGAAACTTGTCGGCAGGTTGCACGACGATGTCCATCAGCCCCGCAAGCCACGCGTCCTTCGTATCGATCGTTCGGAGCTTTTGATCGGTGCTTCCCTTTTCAGGCAAGCGCAGGGCCAGGCACGCATCAATATACGGGATGGCCAGATACCGGCTGTCACCACACTCATGACCCGTGCGCGGGTCCGGCGCAAAGCCAATCGGCGCGCCGTGCGCGCGGTATTCCTGAAAGGTGGCGAGCGTGCCGTAGAAGGGCCCGCGACCCATTTCCTTCGCTCCGGGATTGCACATCATTGGGATCTGATAGAGCGCCTCGGGAACCTGCGGCTGAGGAAACTCGGGCTTGCTGCGAAACATGGCGGCCGATCCCGAGCGAAGCCACGCAACCGCAACGCGATCGGGATGGAGGCAGGCCATCACATCCGCCCATATGCCGCCGCCCGAGTGGCCCCAGAGCGCCCAGGGCACGGTGTTCAGCTCAGGGTGGCCGGTCTTTCCCGCGAATTCGGAGATGGCTTTGAGGAAGGTTTTTTCCGAGCCATGACGGGGATCGAACCAGGCCTCGGAGCCACCGGGGCTTAGATCGATCTTTTCGTTCTGAACATGGTAGGAGGGACCGAGCAGGGCGCAATCCCATTTTTTGGCCAGTGCCTGCCATTGAAGATCATACGCGGCTGTCGATCCTTCGATCGATGCGGTGGTGCCGGCGCCGTGCTGGTGAACGATGATGCCGCGGAACGTTTTGACGTTATCGGGGAACCACATCGTGTACGTGACGGAAGTCTGCAATTCATCGGGCTTGGTGGAAGCGGGGTAATCGATCTTCATGTATTGCCCGCCCGAGCCCCGCGCTGGGGAGTCGAAGGCAATCATCAGTAGAGCGATCAGTGCGGTTGCAGCGAATCGGGATAGCTTGGGTCGCATGTTGGCCTCGGGTTATGGATTTCAGTGATTTGTAGCTCATCGCCCCACAAGAGGGGCCGCTAAACCGTGGTCAATATTCAGTGTTAATTCTTCGTTGGCGCGGTTAGATCCGTGGGAATTTCTTTAGATAATGGCGTTTCACCACGAATCATCTTCGTGGCCGCGCCGGTCAACTTGAGATAATAATCCGTTGGCAGTCCTTCATAGGTTACAAAGTGCTGGCCCACGGGAAACTGATCGGAGACTTTGTAGATGGCGGTGCCTTCATCGACTTCGTCGAACATGCCCACGAAAACCGTTTTGATGCCCAGCTCGCGGAAGATTGCGAATTGCCGCCAGTAAAACTCTCCCTTCCGGCGGGCGATGGTGGTGGCTCCGGCGGGTTTGCGCTGGAGGTTATCCCACGAGAAGCCGGGGAAGGCAGTGGGCATGTAGCCGATGTTGAGGGATTGGAGTTCTTTGACGTCGCCTTCCCAAACCGTTTTGCGCTGCCGATCCATCCCTGCATCGTCGCGATATCGCCCCGCGTCCCAGGGGCTGATGGAATCGAATGATCGGTAGATCTTCGACCATTCAGGATCAGTGAGCGATGCGCCTTTGAGCGTTCGCCACGAAGGATCGATTCCGCCAATCAGATAGACGCCGCCATACTTGGGGTCTTGCTTGAAGAACTTGATGAGCTCTTCGCCCTGGGCGGGAGTCCAGGGCCGGTCCTTGAAGCCCAGGCCCCAGAGCAGGACGACGGGCTTGCCCTGATGGTGCAGGTAGCGCGAATCCTCGCGAACCTTCACCTGATCGCAGAGGAATTTCCAATCGTTGATCACCATCGCGGTGGAGGCATTCCGGCCGGTCGACAGGTCGAGCATCATCGCCCACACCCGGCCTTCACGATGCGCGCCCTCACGGACATTGGCCAGAACTTTGTTTACGTGTTTCGAGCGGTTTGAACTGGCCGCCTCGCCAATAAACCGGCTCAAGAAAACGCCGTCGATACCGTATTCCCGCATCCACTTAAAATGAACGAGAACCGGGCCTTTGAGATTGGCCGAGTAGAGCTTGGCGGGCGAGCCATCGGGCATTTTCAAGCCCGGGACTTCAGTGAGATCAGCCGGGTCATACTCGCTGACATCGGGCCACAGATCGACGACGAAGCGACCGTTGGGCTGACCCAAATTCTGCCCCCAATGCGTCCAGCCGAAGCCGGCCTTGTCGCCAGGGGTGTTGTGCCAGCCCTGATAGCCGCAGAGAACCTTGCCGTCGAGCGTGGTGGCGTCGATGTCGTTTCGCGTGGGCCCGTCGTAAGGTTTGAGCCAGGGTTGATCGTCGGCGGGGGGATCGGCGGCCAATGAGCGCCCATTTGCAAGCAGCGGTAGGGCCAAGGCGCTAATAATCGCGTAAAGGAATCTTCGTCTCACGGATGGTCTCTCTTTCCCCTCTCCCTCCTGGAGAGGGCAGGGCGAGGGCGAATGCCGAGTTGCTTGAACGAGCCAGTCAAAGTCTGCTGCAACTTCCCCTCACCCCATCCCTCTCCCGGAGGGAAAGGGGGCAAGAGGGCCGTCCCTGCCATTATTTCATGTTCGCTTTCAATCGTTCAATGGTCCAATCCGCGACCTTCTCATAGTCGATCGGCTGATACTTCCCGCTATATTGGGACACCATATACCTACCCTTGAACCCGGCGGCTTCGCACATCTGGATGCACTTGTCCAGATCGAACGACGTGTGCTCCAACTTTGAATTAAACTCATCGGTTTTGGCTGAAATGATGTAGGCGTAGGGGATGATCTTCTCGAGCGACGCGAACATCGTCTTGTGCGGGTAGTTGCCGAAATCGGGCTCGGTGTAGATGTTGTCGCCAACTTCCTTCACGACCCGCACATGGACATCGGCGTTCATTTCCAGGCCGAAGTGGTTGGCGGTGATAACGACGATGTTTTTGCCCTTGGCGTAAGCGGCTACTTCTTTCAGCGATTTGATGCTGTTCTCGACGACCCCTTTGGGCTTGCCGGGATTGACGCGAACGCATTCGGTGCCGAGGAACGCGCATGCGTCGATCCATTGCTTGACCGTGTTTACACTCTCAAGCCGCTCGGATTCCTTGGCTGCCGCCAGGTCGTAGGGAAAATCAAACTGCACATCGATCAACTTTGAGCCGGCCGCTTTGATGCTATTGCGCACTTTGGTGAGATAAGGCATTTCGATCGATTCGAAATGGTTACTCCAAAACTCGATCTGCCGGATGCCAAAACGCTCGCGATAATACTTGGCCACGTCCGGCAGCGTCAGCTCATTGGGGATGGTCGCCATCTCTTTGGGCTTGGTCTGCTTGAAGCGATATCGCATGATCAACGTGCCCATCGCGATGCGATCCATTTTGTCCGGTACCGGCTGCGCAAAAGTGGGACCAACCCAGACGGTAAGAGCCAATCCCGCTGTATTGAAGATGAATGCTCTGCGGTTCATGGAATCCCATCCTTTAAGGCCGCGTGCATCGGCCCGGTTTGCGAAGAGTCCTATTTTGATTGCGGCAATGCGTAAACTATATACCCCGGCTGAAGTGGCGATCGGTTCAAGCCAGCCACCACCTCCGCCATCGAACAGACAATCAGAAACTGCCGTCCGCCCGCCTCATACATCGCGGGCAATCCTTCAGGATTGCGCGGCAACTGCGTGCTCCAGAGCATTTTGCCATCATCGGTGTCGTAAGCGTAAAGCTTGGCATCCTTGCAGGTGGCGAAAAGCAGGCCGGTGGATGTGACGATCATCCCCTTGCGCTGAGAGCCATTGGGCACTCCCGTATCGTGAATGCCTCGGGCGAGAAGGGTGGGGTCTTCACCCAGTGCGCGATGCCATTTGATCGTGCCGGTGTTGAGGTCGTAACAGGTGATGGTCGACCACGGCGGGCTCAATAGATTCGGGAATTCCAGCCCATACCCCGTGGTGTAGTTGTTCTTCGGACGGGTGACCCCGGCAGGATATTCGCGCATGCCGTTGGGCGCGCCAAAGCCCCTGCCGCCCGCCGGGGCGGAAGTCGGCGCGCCACCCGAAGCCACTACCGGCCCGCGCCGCGAACCCTCTGCGCCATTCGCTGCATCGTCTATCGCAGCGCCGCCTCTTCGAGCCCCAAGTCCAGCGCCGCCACCGCCATTGCCTCCCCGTCGTGCGCCCCGCCCGCCACGCGCTCCCGAGTTTCCGCCGAGGTACGCATAAAGATCGTTGAGGATTCCCTCGTCGATATGGGGGAATCCAGGCATTTGCCCTTTGCCCACGCCAATGATCGTTTTGAAAGCATCGATCGTAACGTGATCGCCAATGTTCAGCAGGGGCGGGAATGACGCAACGCCCGCACGCTCGGCCCCATGGCATGCCTGGCAGTACGTTACATACGCTTCTTTAGCGCGGGTCATGCGGTCGGCGGTCAAGGGCACGCCGCCGCCTTTAACCTCGATATTCAGCCGAAGAACCGAGGGATATTCCTGCGAGGCGACGAACACGATGCCGTGATCCGGATCGGCAGCCGAGTCGCCAAAATTCGCTCCGCCGGTGGTGCCCGGCATGGAAATGGTTTCGTATTGGTCGGAAAGCGGTTGAAACAATCCGGTCTTTGCCGCGGCAATTCGCTTTTTCCACCGTGCCTGCTGCTCGGGAGTGAAGTAAGGATTGACGTCATCGGGCGTGACGATCTGCCGGGCGAATGGAGGAGGCACCATCGGAAATGGCTGGGTGGGCCACGAGTGTTCTTCGGGCATTGTACTTGGCGGAACCGCGCGCTCTTCGATCGGCCAGATCGGTTCACCGGTCAGACGATTCAGGACATATAAAAAGCCCTGCTTACTGGGCATCGCCACTGCTTCAACCATCTTGCCATCGTGTTTGATCGTGATCAGTTGTGCGGCAATGCACGCGTCGTAGTCCCACAAATCGTGATGAACGCATTGAAAGTGCCACAGGCGCTTTCCAGTACGGGCATCGAGGGCCAGTATGCAATCGCCGAAAAGACCCGTGCCGGTGCGGTCGGCGCCGTAGTAGTCGTAAGTAGGTGCGCCAAGCGGAAAGAAGACGATCCCGTTTTTGGTATCGACGGTGATTTCGCCCCATGTGTTGACGCCGCCAATGTATTTGTAGGCGTCTTTGGGCCAGGTGTCGTAACCAAATTCGCCGGGCAGCGGGATCGTGTGGAAGACCCATGCGAGTTTGCCCGTCACGACGTCATAAGCGCGGACGTGGCCCGGGGCGGAAAAGAGATTCTCTCCGGGCGAAGAGCCAAGGAAGATCAGGTTCTCAAAGATCTGCCCGGGCGTCGTCGATTGAATGCGGCCGATGCTTGCCGGGTCACGGGCGAGGCCTTCGCGCAGATTGGTTGAGCCATGATCGCCAAAGCTCAGGATCGATTTGCCGGTTGTGGCATCAATCGCCTGAAGCGTGTTGTTCATGCAGAAGATCAACCGGCGGTCTTTGCGGTCCTTGCTTTCCCAATAGTTGATCCCGCGTTTGATGATCCCATTCAAGTTGGCGTGGATCCAGATTTCTCTCCCGGTCGCGGCGTCAAGCGCGGTGAGGGAATTGTCGCTGCCCAGGAGATACATAACCCCGTCAATCACAATGGGATTGAACATGGAAGCGGTGCCGTTGCTTGCCGGGTAGTTCCACGCAACTTGAAGCTGATTGACGTTGGACTTGGTGATCTGTTTGAGGTCGACGTACTTGGATTGATCGGGGTCGCCGCCGTACTGGTACCACGCTTTATGGCGGAGGGCGTCGGAATTGGGCGCAGGCAGTTCGGTGGTAACGGGCTTCTGCTGCTGCGCGACCAGCGCGCACGTCAGGCACGCGCCTATGGCCAACCCCACTCGAAGCGGGCGAGCGAGGAATCGATTCAGTGCGAATTTCATAGGTGCTGGCAAAATGATGAGCGAAGCGCGCGATCAGGGTTTTGGCGAGGCTTTGGGCGCTTCCGGGGCGGATTTAGCCGAGCCGCCTTTGTTCCAGAAGATGAATGTTCCGCGATCGGTCGAGGTGACGATGTCGATCTTTCCGTCTTTCTTCAGATCAACCGCGAGAATGTCCGATCCCGCTCCCGAGCGGTTGTGGATGAGCTCAGGAATAAACTCCGCGCCGCCCGGCGCTTTGGGATTCCGCACCGTACGATACCAGTACAAGACCGGCGGGCCATACGGGTCCGGATCGAAGAAGTCGTCAAGGTGTGAGAAATAGCGCTTGCCGACGATGAAATCCGGGATGCCATCGCCATCGACGTCGGCGAATGTGGAGCCGTGCTGCTCGGAGAATGTGACATCACCGGCGTTCTTGGTGGAATAATCGTCAGCGATCATGTGGCGGACGAACGAGATCTTTCCTGCCGCGTCGCGCTTCTGTTCGAACCACGCCAGGCCGAACCCATGGGCATTGAGGCTGGTGACGACGTCATTCAGACCATCTCCATTGACGTCATACACCGCCATGACCGCGCCCCCCGCGCCGGCGGTTCTGTGGCCATACCGGCCAAAGGCTTCAGGGTGATACTTCCATGGACCGTGGTCCGGGCCGTCGGCAGGTTGCTCCCACCAGCCGTTGGCGTTGACCACATCCATCTTCCCGTCGCCATTGATATCACCCACGCCAATGCCGTGCGGCATCGACATCCCGCGTTCGGAAATCGAGTGGGGCACCCACGGCTTGGTCGGGTTGGCCATGTCGGGCTTGGCATAGCGAAGCTCGCCATCGGCCCCGTAGATCAGGGCCGGCACGCCGCTGCCATCAATGTCGCGAAAGACGGTGATCTCGGTTTGAATGGAACTGATGACTTCGAATTTATCCCACCGCCGTGACTCCCCCTTGGGATTGATATAGATCGACGCCTTTGGTGGGCCGGTGAGAATATCAGGCCAGCCGTCACCGTTGAAATCGAAGGTGTACTGGCAATTAACGTCGGTGAATTCGCGTGAGGGGTTGAATGGAACGGCCGGATAGATTTCGCGGAAGTGAGTGAAATCGGGGCCGTAGTAGATGTATGGGCCGGCCACGATGTCGAGGTTGCCGTCGCGGTTAAAATCGGCGGCTGCGCAGCCCCAGGAATAGTACATGTCGTTGATGCGCTGGACGGTAAAGCGGTCGGATGTTTTCTCCGCGGGCATCGATCGATCAGCCAGATCTTTGTAGCCAAGATCCTTGAAATGTGCCTGTGCGCCGGGACCGACAAACAACGCGATCGGTCCAAACTTGCCCGAGACTTCATCGGCCGCTCCACCGGCGGTCTCGCCGCCATCGTTCACGAACGAGCGGATGATATTCAGGTCGAGGAAAACCTCGATCTGATTCCATTCGCCCGGGCGGATTGCGGTAGAAGGCCTGACCAGAGGCGAGGGCGACGCTCCGCCCCGTGCTCCGCCTCGTCCCGCCCCGCCCCTTCCCCGTGCCGCGCCGTTGCCCCGACGGGCGGCGGCGTTCGACGTAGGAGGAGGTGCCAGTCTCACGATGCTGCCGGCGGCACGAAGCCGATCGCGCGAAAGCTCCTTGCCTTGTGAATCAAAGGTAACCTGGTAAGACGCAACGTCGGCGTCTTTGATCGAAACCATCACACCTTTCATGCCCTGTGCAGTGGTTTCGAGCCGGAAGACTAACCCGACCTCGCCACCCACGACTTTGAACATCGTGTGGATGCCAACATCCTGGTAACCGTGATCGAGGACGAGCAATCCCGATCCGGCTTTAGCCGAGCCGAGGAACTCCCCATCTTGAGCTGTCCATTGAGCCGTACCCAGCGGAGTCCAGCCTTTCAGGCTCGTGGTTTCGACCTGGGTATCGGGGATGAAGGACCGTCCCACCGGCGCGGGATCCGCAGGCGCTGTCTGGCCGGGGCACACGGGTGTGAGACAAACCAGCACGGCGAGCAACGGTAAGTTTTTCATTTGGAAACGAGTTGGCGTGTGGGTTTTCCAGTGCGGGATGCTACTCCGCGCTTCCTCCGCTGGGCCGATGCGCCTTTCCGCTGTGGGCGCACTGACTCATCGACTCGGCTAATATCCGCCGGGGCTTCTAAGACTTCTAGTGCATGAACGGCAGATTTTGTGCTTGAACCGGCAGCGGCCGTTTGCTCCCCGTAGTGGGCACGGTATTCGCGCGGTGTCCGTCCGAATTGCCGCCGGAACTCGCGCGTGAAGTGACTCTGATCGGCAAACCCGCAATTCAATGCCACCTCCGACAACGGCTGCTCCGTGTAGACAAGGCTGTGGCTTGCAATGCGAACTCGGAGTTTACGCAGGTATTTCTGTGGAGAAAGATGGAAGCTGCGCAGGAATTTGCGCTCGAACGCGCGGATCGACATATGGGCGATCCGGGCGAGTTCGTCATTCGTGATGGGGGAGTGGAAGTGGTCGCGCATGTGCGCCAGCACCGGACCGAATTCATTGCCGGGCACCACTTCCGAATCGGCTTCCTTCAGTAGGCGGGCAATCCCGGCTGTGCCGATGACCGTTCCCCGGTCGTCAAACAACGGGATCTTGTTGGTCATGTGCCAGCAGGTGGTGCCGTCGGGCTGGCGGAAAGGCTCGATGCGATTGATGATCCGATTGCCGGCCAAAACGTGGTCGTCATCCAACTGATACTGGTCGGCCAGAACGGCCGGGCAGAAGTCGTGATCCGTTTTGCCGAGCACTTCCCGGTAACCATCGGTTAGCTCGGCTCCCGCCTGGTGCCCCGCACGCATCATGACAATCGCGCGGTTCACCCACAGAAACCGGCCCTCATGGTCTTTCGCCCACGCCAGAACATCTTCAACGTAGTTGAACAGATCGGCCATCTGGAGCAATTGGGGGTAGCTGGTCATGGCGTGTGTTTGATGGCCCAGGGGGCGAAACCGCTCCTTTGCTTGTGAATCGGGATATCCCTGCATCTATTGATATCGCGATTGGGTGCGGGCGCTGTAAGAAATCGTTCCCACCTTCCAACCTGGATGATTCATGGCTCACCACGGAGACACGGAGGCCACGGAGAAATGCACGGAAAATCCCTCCATAAGCTGCACAATCCGCGCGCCAGATCATAAGGGTAAAGCAGGTGCAATTACTTTCGCGACCTCGTATTCTCCGTGTCCTCCGTGCCTCCGTGGTGAATAATCCGGGCCGAATGGGGCAATCCCTTGACGATCCGCGACGGCCATTTAACAATCCGTCTTCGAAGCGAAAGGATCCATGCATCATTCGATCGTTCATCCGGCCCTTCAGCCGCTCAAAGCGATGTTCCCTGACACCAAGTTCCTCGTGCGCGAGTTCCGCGAAATGATCACGGTTGTGGTCCCCCGTGAGCGAATTGCCGAAGTCTGCACCTTCCTGCGCGATGATCCGTCGCTTCAACACAACATGCTGGCCGAGCTAAACGGGATCGATTATCTGGGCTATCCCGGGGCCGAGCATCGATTTGCAGTGAATTATGGACTGACATCCATACCCAACAACAAGCGGCTCTGGCTGAAGGTGTTCCTTGATCCTGAACGCGATACTGCGCCAGGTAACGACGTCCGGGATGAAGACACGCTCACCAAGGGCGATCCAGGCCTGAAGGTGCCTAGCGTAACCGCAGTCTGGCCCGGCGCTGAATGGCTCGAGCGAGAGGTCTACGACATGTTTGGCGTCATCTTCGTGGGTCACCCCGACCTTCGCCGGATTCTGACGTGGAACGGGTTTGGCAGCTATCCGCTCCGAAAGGACTACCCCCTTCGCGGCATCGGCGAACGGGAGAAATACAAAATCGTCACCCGCCAGGGCGCCTAGCGGGCATTACGACGCCACCTGACCGTCTACACTCAGCAGCTTCAGGCTGTCCTTGTCTTTAATGTAGATGCGATTGCCAACCACCACTGGGTGGGCGAACGTTCCGCCCTCGGCCACCTTGTAGTTCGTCACTTCCTCCAACTGCTTGTCGGCTGGCTTGAGGATCGCCAGTTGGCCGTCCTGGGTTAACGCCATCAGAACAGCCCCGGCATCGACGATCGCGCCAAATTGGCCATGGCGGCCAGTATCGTTCCAAAGCAGTTTCCCGGTCTGGGCATCCATCGTGAAAAAGTTCTGCTTTGACGACAGCCCATAGAGCTTGCCGTCCTTTAAGACTGGCGTGTTGAATTGCGTTCCAGTGTCAGCGTTATTCCACAGTTCTTTGGCGGCCAAGGCGTCGCCATCCTTCTCGATCTTGAAAGCGGTGGTGCCGTGGCCCGTGCAAATGATGGTTGAACCATCCACGATTGGCGTCGCGGCGTTGTAAGCCATCATGCCCCTGCCTGCGAACGGCGCTTGCCAGAGGAGCTTACCCGTTGAGGCATCCACGCCAACCAGCGACTTCTCACCTTCTTCGACGATCGCCTGTTTCCCGTCGATCGACATCAGCACCGGCGATGCGTACGCCGGTCCTTCTCCCGCCCACTCCCACTTTTTGTCACCGGTATTGAGGTCGAATGCGATCAGAGCGCCGTTGCCCTGCCCACCGACGTGGGCTAAGCACATGCCATTCATAATGATGGGCGAGGTTGCGACGAAGAACTGCGGGGCGGTCTTCTTGAAGTCCTTGTCGAACTGTTTACGCCAGACGACTTTGCCCGACGCGGCGTCCAGGCACGACAGAATTCCGCTGAACCCGAGTGTGACCACCTTTCCCTCGGCCACAGCGGGGGAACTGCGGGGGCCTTGCCCGTGGCGAGACGGAGCGCCGCTAATTGTCGTGTGCGGTGCGTATTTGTCTTCCCAGACGCTTTTGCCGGTCTGTGCATCAAGGCACAGGGTGACTTCGTCGTTTTCCTGCATCGCGAACACGTACACTTTGTCGCCGACCACCGCCGGCGTCGCATCACCTAAACCCACCGTTACGCTCCACTTCTGGTTTAGCGACTTGGGCCACGCCGCAGGCGGGGTAAAGCCGGTCACCTTCCCATCGCGATTGGGTCCACGCCATTGCGGCCAGTCTTGGGCCGAACACAGGCTCGTACTGAGAACCAGAGTCAATCCGCCTACGAACATTGCGACGCGGGTGGCGAAGAGGGGCTTCATATGGGCACTCCTGACAGAGAAAGGGTGCGGATAAACGGTATTCCCTCGCAATTTACCGCAAACGCCGCAAATCTACACGGCATTTTTTGCACGGGAATAAATTTTCCCTGCTGGGAATTGATCACAGTAGCGTAACCATGACCGGCAGCGCATCCGGATTTGAAATGACCGCGGGGGCTAATAACACCGACTGAGGAAAGGAAATCCTGTCCACTTTCCTCGAGGGCACGAGTCTGGAAAGCAGGCTCGGCGCCCTTTTTTTCTAGGTCGGCAAACCTCACTTGAGAAACTCGCTTGTTCGCAGA
>DAIRGS010000194.1:0-13242 GCA_036794395.1 Tepidisphaeraceae bacterium
CATTGGTCTAAACATGACTGCGCCTCTTCTCTACTCGACGTTAAAAACTCTTCTCCCTAAGTTCCTCTATGCGCTTAGCGCCCTCTGTAGTCAATTCTTTCTTATCTTCCTTCGTGTCTTCGTGCCTTCGTGTTTAATCCGAATCATTCCGGATTCTCCTGTATCCACTTCAACACTTCCTGATCGTGCCCCTCCGGCTTCACCTTTTCGAACACATGCCGGACTTTGCCATCGCGGCCGATGACAAATGTGACCCGCGCCGCGCCCATGTACTTCTTGCCGTACATGCTCTTTTCCTGCCACGCTCCATACTTCTCCGTAACGGCGTGATCGGCATCGGCCAATAGCGGGAAATTCAGGTGAAACTTGTCTTTGAACTGGGTCACATCTTTCTCGGGATCGGGACTGATGCCCAGAACCGTCACCTTCGCGCGGTCGTAGTCCGCCAGCGCATCGCGAAAGCCGCACGCTTCTTTCGTGCAGCCGGGCGTGTCGGCGCGGGGATAAAAATAAAGCACGACGGTTTGCTTGCCTTTGAAATCTTCAAGCTTGATATTTTTACGCGTGCTTGAGGGCAGATCGAACTTGGGGGCGGCTTTGCCTAGAAAATCAGTGGGCTGGGACATCGAATAATTCTCCTTTTCAGTAGCAGAAGAATTTAACCACGGATTGGACGGATAGCACGGATGGGAAGAAGACAGTGCGGCGGGTACCATTTCGAACTTCAGCATGCAGTCGACTTTCGGTTGATCTGGAAATGGACGTTCGCCAACGCAACAATTCAAGCCAGTCGACGGGGATGCGCTTATGTCCCACACGACTCGACGAACCTTCCTTGCCTCGCTCGGCGCCGTGTTGACCGCTGTCAACCACGCCGCGGTCGAAGACCTGCAACCCCCAGCGACCAAGCCCGCCACGAACCCCAGTACCTCGAAAATCCCCACCACCGTCACTGGCAACTACAAGGGCGGCGATTTGATTGCGCTGCGGGTGCACGATCGCATTGCTTTTCTGGTCAAGCCTACGGGTCCTGTCGACCCTCAAAAGAGATGGTTGTGGGAATTCCCGTTTTGGCTCGGATGCAATGATGGGTTCGGCAACATCGCCCACCGCTATTACATTGAGAAAGTCCTGGCCGCCGGCTTTCATGTGGCGGGCGTTGATGTCGGGCCTTCCTTTGCAAGCCCCGCCTCAGCCGAAGTCTGCCAGGAATTTTACGAACTCCTGATCTCCCGTTACGGCTTGCACGAACGCGCCCGCATCATGGGCCACAGCCACGGCGGCCTGATCGCTTATGGCTACGCGTTCCGCCATCCCGCGTGCATCGACCGCGTTGCCGGAATCTGCCCGGCAACCGATTTCCGCAGTTACCCGGGCCTGCCCGGCGTCATCGCGCAGTCGATCAAGGGGCTCGATTATGGTTTGTCACTTGAGGAACTCGAGCGCCGCGCCGCGGAATTCAACCCCATCGATAACCTTGCTCCGCTGGCAAACGCCCGAGTCAAGATCCTGCATATCCACGGCGATAATGACACGCTTGTGCCGACTTGCGCTAACTCCATTGAGCTGGCCCGGCGCTACCGGGCATTGGGGGGCGAGGCCGAAATCGTCTTACTCAAAAGTCTGCCTGCAACGAAAAGAGGTCACGATGGACCGGAGTTGTACGAGTCACCGGCACTGCTGAAGTTTTTACTGGCCGATTGATTATAATTTGGTCCACTACGGGAGATCCCGAGATGCGATTCATCGTTGCCATTGTTGCGGCTGTCTTTTCCGGCACGCTGTCAGCCCAGGACCTTCCACCGGCTCCGTCAAATGCCGAAGCATCGATCGACCGTGGTTTGGCATTTCTTACCAAAGACGCGCTCGCCTGGCGGGATGAGCCTAAATGATCGTGCATGATTTGGCGCTGATCCGGCGTCTTGGCTGCAGGTGAAATCGGTATCGTGGTGGGTTGGTCAGGGGAGAATTGCAGCGATCTGAGAATCCGAGGTGGCGCGGGGTACCGCTTTACCCCGGCGTGGGGGCGTTTCGGGGTGGGACGCGGCGTTTGAGCGGGACATGGCGCGGGGTGAATTGAGTCAGCGGCGCGTGATTCGGCACATTCATTTAGCGCGGAAAATTCATGATTCACCGCGGGTCGCGGAGATCGCAGAGAAAACGGGGAGGAATGAGAAGTGTGAGCTGCGCAACGTGCGCGACAAACTGTTTGGTGATTCTGCAGGTAAGCTCTTGCTCGTTCTAAATTCTCTGCGTCCTCGGCGTCTCTGCGGTGAATAATCCGGGTTAGGAATGTGTTGACCGTCATTTGCACCGCGCAAACGTCTGCCCATCCACCCGTCGAACCTGCCCCTTGAGCGTCAAGAATGTCAGCTCCTGCAAAACCACGTGTACCGGCAGCGCGGTGCGCTCGACCAGTGCATCAACATTCACGCCATCTATTTCCAATTGCGCCAGAATCATGTTCTGGCGATCCGATACATTGAAACTCGGTTGGGCTTGTGCCTCTTTCTCGGGCGAATCCACCGATTCATCCGCCGTCGTTTCAAAGAGCATCGGTTCCACGGCGTTCTGCGGCAGGGGGCCAAGGCCCTCCAGAATGTCTTCGATTCTGGAAGTCAAAATCGCTCCATCGCGAATCAGTTTATGAGGTCCTGCCGACAGAGGATTATCTACTCTCCCCGGCATCGCAAAGACCGGCCGGCCATGATCATCGCACGCCTGCCGGGCAGTGATCAGAGCGCCGCTGCGCTCATCCGCTTCGATCACCAAAATGCCGCGCGAAATCCCGCTGACGATCCGATTCCGGCGGGGAAAGTTTTCTTTATGTGGCGGGGTCCCCAGCGGAAACTCGCTTAGCACCGCACCGTGCTCCGCGATCTGTGCGAACAGCGCCCCGTTTTCCGGCGGATAGGTAATATCCAGCCCGCTTCCCAGCACCGCAATCGTCCGGCCATGCGGATGAGTCATCGCCCCGCGATGCGCGGCCGAGTCAATTCCCCGAGCGCCGCCGCTTGCGACCGTAAACCCGGCCCCAGCCAGCAATGCCCCGAACCGATCCGCCTGCTCCCGACCATAGATGCTGCACTTGCGGCTGCCAACAATCCCAATCGCATTCAAATCACGCGGCTCCAACGTCCCGCGCATGAACAACACGGTAGGGGGGTCGGGAATGTTATTGAGCAGGATCGGATATCGCGGATCCTCGGGACAAAGGATCTCCACCTTCTGCGCCGCCGCTCGATCAATCTCGCGATCCACCAATGCCCGCGCTTCTCGCAGCGCTTTGGCGATAATGCGCGATTTGGCCAGACCAATGCCTTCGACGTTGTTGAGCAGATCGATATCGGCCGCGCAAGCCGCCGCTGCCCCGCCGGCGGCATCGACGATGCGGCGGATCAGGATCGGACCGATTCCATCGGTCAATGAAAGTTGCAGCCAATCTCGCAGCCCCACGCTTTACCCCCTCAATGAATCCACCGCCCGCGTCACAAACTCCACCGGAACATCATCTCGAATCACCACATGCCCAATCCGATCCGGCAGCACGAACCGTACCTTACCCGCTTTCACCTTTTTATCGTAAATCATCGCGTCGACCACGTCCTTCGTGGTGAGCGACAACCCCGAGACCGGCAATCGCGCCGCTTTGATCACCGACTCGATTCGATCCGCCGATTCTTTATCGAGCATTCCGAGGTTCGCCGCCATCCGCGCGGCCGCGACCATGCCAAGGGCCACGCACTCTCCGTGGGAATACGAATAATGTGAGACGGTTTCGATCGCATGTCCGAACGTGTGGCCAAAATTAAGATGGGCGCGTTCGGCTCGCTCAAATGGATCAGCTTCCACCACGCGTGCCTTGATGGCGACATTGTGGAGCACCAGTTGCGTCAGGTAATCGATATCCAGCGCAAGCGCCCGCGAGATATCCTTTTCAAGTTGGGCGAATCCCTCGGCATCTCGAATAATGTCGTGCTTAATGCACTCGGCCAATCCGCCCTGAACTTCCCGTGCCGGCAGCGTTTTCAAAACCGATGGATCGATCAACACCGCGATCGGCTGATGAAATGCCCCAATTAAATTCTTGCCGACCGCATGATTGATCCCTGTCTTCCCGCCAACGCTTGCATCCACCATCGCCAGCAGCGTCGTCGGAATCTGGACGAAGGGCACGCCCCGAAGGACCGTCGCCGCGACAAAGCCCGTCATATCGCCCACCACCCCGCCGCCCAGAGCCAAGATAGGCGTCGATCGTTCAACGCGCGCCCCAAGCAACACATCGTAAACCCGTCCAAGATCTTCCCAGGTTTTATGATCTTCCCCAGCTGGAATCGTCGCGATCACCGGCTCCATGCCCGCTTGCCGGAGCGAGCTCGCTACCGTCTCGGCATGGAGTGGCCTGACATGCGAATCGGTCACGAGCCCAACCCGTTTGGATTGGCTCAACGGCACGAGAAGTTTTCCCACTTCAGCCAGCAAACCCGGACGGACGGTAACATCGTACCGGCCGCTCTCCATCCCCACCGAAACCCTCTCCAAATTACTCGCCATCGGGCGGATTGTAGCGAGGTGGGCCGACAGTGCCATTTCCCTTGGCCAGCCGCCCGCGCATAATCCCCCTTCGATCATCGTAAGTCAGTTGTATAATCCGGGAATCTCATGCTTGAAACGCTCAGCGAAAAACTCAATGGTGTATTTCGGAATCTGTCCGGCCGCGGCCGCCTCAGCGAGGAAAACGTCCGCGAAGCTCTGCGCGACGTTCGATCCGCGCTGCTCGAGGCTGATGTCAACCTGAAGGTCGTCAAAGAATTCATCGACAAAGTGCAGGAAAAGGCGATCGGGCAGGAAGTGATTCGCAGCCTTCAGCCGGGACAGCTCATTGTAAAGATCGTTTACGATGAGCTGGTCAATTTGATGGGGCCGGTCGATACGCGGATCTATTTTGTGCAGCCGCCGCCGACCGTCATCATGATGTGCGGCCTCCAGGGCTCCGGCAAAACTACAACCTGCGGCAAGCTCGCCATGTTCCTGCTTGGCAAGGGGCATCATCCGATGCTCGCCGCCGCCGACTTGCAGCGCCCCGCTGCCGTCGAGCAGCTGCGCGTGCTGGGCGAACAGGTCGGCGTCCCCGTTTATCTGGATAACACCAAGATCGCCCCTCATGGCGAAGTTGCCAAAGGCGCCGCGGTGGCAGTGTGCCGTGCCGCCATCCATCAGGCCAAGGAAACCGGCCGCGATGTGGTGATCCTCGATACCGCAGGCCGGTTGCACATCGACAACGAATTGATGGGCGAGCTCCGCGACATCAACACCCATCTCAAGCCCCACCAGGTTTATCTGGTCCTCGACTCCATGAGCGGGCAGGATGCCGTCAACAGCGCGAAAGCATTTAACGAACAACTCGAAATCGACGGGCTCATTCTCACGAAGTTCGATTCCGATACTCGCGGCGGCGCGCTGCTCTCGGCAAAAATTATCACCGGCAAGCCGGTCAAATTCCTGGGTGTTGGTGAGAAACTCGATCGCCTCGAAGAGTTCCGCCCTGAAGGCATGGCCCAGCGCATCCTCGGCATGGGCGACATCGTCGGCCTCGTCAACGAGGCCATGACCAAGTTCGATCAGGACGAGCAGGCGCGCCTGGCCGCCAAGCTCGAAAAGGGCCAGTTCACGCTCGAAGACTTCATGGGCCAGATGGGTCAGATCACCAAGCTGGGCCCCATGAGCAAGGTCATGGGCATGATCCCCGGCATGAGTGAGATGACCAAGCACCTCGGCGGCGAATCCGCTGTCGAAGGCCAGATCGTCCGCATGCGCGCGATCTACGATTCCATGAGCAAAAAGGAGCGCGCCAAGCCCGACCTGCTCGACGGCCCGCGCCGCCGCCGGATCGCCCGCGGCGCGGGCGTCGAAGCCAGCGAAGTTTCCCAGTTCATGAAACAGTTCGAAGGCACCCGCGATATGATGCGCGCCGTCGGCGGCATGGGCATGATGGGCAAGCTCAAAATGATGAAGCACCTCATGAGCGGCGACCTCTCCAGCATGGGCATGCCCGGCGGCCAGATGATCCGAACCAAAAAAACCGGCTTCATGGAAAAGAAAGACCGGAACAAAAAAAAGAAGCGGCGATGACTGCTATGATCTTCCCAGTTGCAGGAGCCGTTATGGATGATTTAGAAACGCGAAAAGAACAGGTGCTGCGGGCGCTTGGAGATCGTCGATGGGATTTCCGCACGATCCCCGGCTTGGCCAAAGAAACCGGCATGTCCGAAGATGAAGTGACTGAAGTGCTAACCTCGCTGGACGATCAAATCCGCGAGTCGGATGTATCCGATGGCCATGGCCGAACGTTGTTCACGCTTAAGACGCGCACGCCGACCACCCTGGAGCGGCTCGCGAAGCTTCGAAATTTTCTTGCCAAATCCGGCACATAGGTGAGTTATGAACGGGTGGGAAGGATTCGCATGGGGCATCCTTGGCGGAGCGTTTGGTGAGCTGCTTGGTTGGTTCCGAATTCGACAGGCCGGTAATCTCCCGGATTATTGGAAATCCCCGCTCTACTGGTGTCTGACCGCGGCCATGTTCATGACCGGCGGCTTGTTAGTCGTCGCGTACCTGCGATCCGGCGTCGAAATCAAGCCGATTCTTGCTATCAATATTGGCGCCTCCGCGCCGCTTCTGATTCAATCTTTCGTCGCGCAAACGCCTCCAATCCCGCCTGGCAAAGTCGACTGAGAGCCCGCGCGCGATTTGTATGTTGTGGTGCGGGCCTCCAGGCCTGCACACGTGGCGCTGAACCATGCACGACCATTCAATGCGGAACTATGCCTACGCTCACCCAGATCTCCGACCAGAAACGCCGCCCAAACCGCCGCAATATTTACCTCGACGGCAAATTCGCCTTCGGCTGCAACGTCAACGTCGTCGCCAAATTCAAACTGCGCGAAGGGATGATCGTCAGCGACCAGCAGGTCACCGACATCCAACTCGGCGAAGTGAAACAGGACTGCCTCGACTACGGCCTGAAATTGCTCGAACGCCGGCTCCACAGCACCGCCGAGCTAACCAGAAAATTAACCCGGCGCGAGTACGGCTCAACGGTCATCGATCAGGTGATCGCCGATCTAAACCGTCTCGGCTACCTCGACGATGCCCGCTTCGCCCGCACCAAAGCCCTCTCCGCCGCCGAGCACAAACATCATGGCAAGCGCCGTGCTATGGTCGAACTGATCAAGAGCGGCGTCAAAGGCGACGTCGCCCGCAAAGCCCTCGATGATGTCTACGGTGATCGCGATACGCTCTCGGTCGCCCGCAAATTGGCCGAGCGCCAGGCGCCGCGCCTCCGCAAGCTCGATCCCCAAGTCGCTCGCCGCCGGCTTGTCGGGATGCTTCAGCGGCGTGGATTTGATTACGAAGACATCCAACCCGTCATCGAGAGCGTTTTGGGCCGGGGCGAACAGGACGCTTAACGCTCTTGCTCTTCGCGGGTTTGCCTGTTGCAGGTTTGCCCGTCGCGGGTTTCGCCCGCTTCATTGAACGACCAGGCTTGGCTCTGGCACGTGCGACCGTATTGCGTTTCGTCCCGGTAAACGTCGCCTCATCGGCATCCCACGCCGCGATGTTCCGCTGATAAATCTCGCCTACGATCTTCCGCACGTCCGCCACATGCCGCCCGCCGGCCCGCGGCATCATCATCCAGCACATCACCATCGCCTGCCGCATGAATCCATCGGCCGCATTGGGAAGCAGATTCTCAAAGAATGCCGCCGGCGACGGCTGCTTGATCCTCGCCCACACGCTGATATTCCGATCAAACACCCGCCCAGCCGCCCGCTTTACTCCCGCGAGGGATCGCCCCTCATCGGGCGATTCCCGCCAGCACACATCCAGCATCTGCCGCACGAGATGATCCACCCCATGCGGCCCAAGCGTGTGATAAAGCTCAGAAGGGGTCTTCGCGGTCCAGCGGTAGGCTTCTCCCGACATCCCTGTAGTTTAGCAAAAACCAGCAGCTTTACAGCCTTTCACCAGCCTCTTAAAGTTGACTTGCCGGAGCTGTGCCATGAGTGAAAGCGCGTTGCTGTCAAATCCAAATCCCACAGTCTTAATCGTCGATGACAATCCGCAGAATGCCGAGTTGCTGGCGGCGTTCCTGGAATCCTCCCAGGTCCGGCTTGTCTTCGCATCAGACGGCATTGATGCAATGAGAGCCGTGACAGACGAAACCCCCGATCTCATTCTGCTCGATATTATGATGCCGCATATGAGTGGCTTCCAGGTTTGCCGGCGCCTGAAGTCAAACCCGAGCACGAGCAGTATTCCGATCCTCATGTTGACCGCCCTTAATGAGCCGTCTGATATCGAATACGCCCGCGAGTGTGGCGCCAACGAATTCATCAGCAAGCCGATTGCGAGAGCTGAACTGAACAGGCGCGTGAACAACTTGCTCAAGCGATAAGGCAATCCGCCGTCTTTACACTCCAATACCCCCGACTTATAGTCCGCCCGCTGGAGTTGCGTCATGAGTGAAAGCGGCCCGCCGCCCGATCCAAACACCGATACATTTATTCCACAGTCCACGGTGTTGATCGTCGATGACAACCCGCAGAATGTGGAATTGCTGGCGGCATTCCTCGAATCGCTTCCGGTTCGCCTCGTCACCGCTTCCGATGGCATCGAAGCCCTTCGCAAGGTGGGAGAGGAAAACCCCGACCTCATTCTCCTGGACATCATGATGCCGCACATGAGCGGATTTCAGGTGTGCCAGCGCCTCAAGTCCGACCCAAAAACCCGCGACATCCAGATCCTGATGGTCACCGCGCTCAACGAACTGGGTGATATCGAGCGCGCCACCGAATGCGGCACCGACGATTTCGTCAGCAAGCCGGTCAACAAATTCGAACTGCTAACCCGCGTCAAAAGCCTGCTGAAAGTCCGTCATCTAAAAAGCGAGCTGGAACGGGCGCTGACCTACCTCAATGAGATGGAGCAGGACACGCCGGATGAAGACGTGATCGGGTGAATGACAGAATTCATTAGCTTGTCATCCTGGAGCGCAGCGAAGGATCTGATTCCGCAGCGGCGTTCGAATTTCAGATCCTTCGCTGCGCTCCAGGATGACAGCCGATTACTCGGGATTGGCTGGATTTCGGTGAAGCACTCTGACTCGTCATTCGGTCTTCGAATTTGAATTGCCTCCGATATGGAGACCTCCCAATGAACCCTCTAAACCGCATCCTCGCGATTCTTAGCCTCACCTTGGCCACCGGCTGCCAAACCCCACAAACGCTCCCGCAGCAACCCACGCCGATTCCCCAATCCGCCGACAATCATTCCGCCCCCAAACTCCAGGCCGATATCCCGTTCGCCGATCAAAAGCCCACAGCCTCTCCATCCTTCGCCGCCGAAGACTACCGCGTCGTCAGCCAGAAGGACGAGATCATCTCCGTCCTTAAAAACGGCATGGTCGTCATCACCAAGCGCGTCGCCTCCCCGGTCGTCGCCGTCCGCGGCTACGCTTTCACCGGCGGAGTGTATGAAGGCCCATGGCTCGGTGGGGGGCTCAGCCATCTGCTCGAGCATCTCGTGGCCGGCGGCAGCAATGGCCGACGCACCGAGGAGCAAAACAAAGAACTCCTTCAGGCCATCGGCAACAACTCCAACGCCTACACAAGTGAAGATCACACCGCCTTCTTCATCAACACCACCCCCGAGCACATGGCCCAGGCCGTCGATCTGGTCACCGGCTGGATGTTCACCGCCTCCATCACGCCGGACGAATACCATCGCGAATACCAGGTCGTGCAACGCGAGCTTGAAATGGGCAAAGGCGAACCCGGGCGCCAGTTCGCCTACATGACCTCGATGAACCGCTACCGCGTCAGCCCCGCCCGCGTTCCGGTCATCGGATATCAGCCTGTCATTCAAAGTCTGTCGCGCGACGACGTCTACAAATATTTCAAGCTCGCGTATGTGCCGAACAACATGATGTTCGTTGTCACAGGAGATGCTGATCCCGAGAAGATGCTCAAAGCCGTCCAGCAAAACAGCGAGTATCCGCCCGGCCGCGCCTTCAGCCACGACATCGCCGCCGAGCCCCCCGTGCAGGCCCCGCGCACGCTGGCCGCTACCTTTCCCGGCTTGGGCCAAGCGCGTTTGAATCTGGCCTATCCTTCAGTGTCCAACTCCAATCCCGACATGTACGCGCTCGATCTTCTGGCCGCCGTGCTGGGCCAAAGCGAGAGCGCAACCCTCGTCCAGGAATTGCGCGACAAGCGTCAACTGGTCACCGGCGTATCTTCTGTCGACGATACACCCGCTTACGCCGATGGCAGCTTCGACGTCACCGTCGTGCTCGATCCCGACAAAGTCCCGCAGGTCACCGGCCTGGTCCTCGATCTGCTGGACGCTGTAAAGAACACGCCCCCCGATGAAGCATCAATCGATCGCGCCAAAGCCTTGCTGCGATCATCGCACATCCAGCAGTTCCAGAAGGCCGAAGATATCGCGTCATCCCTCGGCGCCGATTACATGGCAACCGGCGACGCGCACTTCAGCGACCTCTATCTCAAGCGAATCGACGAGCTCACCGGGAAAGACCTTCAGGCCGTCGCTCGTAAGTATTTCGATCGCGGCAAGCTGATGACCACCGCCCTGTTCCCCGCCGAATATGCCGGGGCAGCGGGAATGCCAAAAGTCGAAGAAATTCTCCGGCCAACCGCCACCACTCAGGCCGTCGCGCAGAATTCCGCCAGCCCAACGGGGATCCAGCGAACCGTCCTTGAAAACGGCACCATCCTGCTCACCCGCCGCATCCCAACCAGCCCAATGGTCTACATTCAGATGTACAGCCTCGGCGGCCTGAGCACCGAAGACGCCCAGACCAATGGCATCGGCAACCTCACCATGCGCTCGCTCATGCGCGGCACAAAAACCCGCGACGCCCGTCAGATCGCCGAGTTCTTCGATTCCATCGGCGGCGACATGGGCACCGTATGCGGCAACAACACCTGGGCCTGGGACGCAACCTGCCTCACACGCGATTTTGACAAGGCCATCGAAGCCTACGCCGATGTCGTGAACAATCCCGCCTTCCCCGAAGATCAGATTAAAGATATGAAGCGCCGTGTCACCGCTGCCATCGCAGCTCAGGATGCGGACTGGTTCGCCCAGGCCAGCCGTTTCTTCAAGAAAGAATTCTTCGGCCCGATGAATTCACCCTATCAGTTCACCCAACTCGGCTCGAAGGAAAACGTCGACCACTTCACCGATGCCCAACTCCGCGACTGGTACGAAACCAAAGTACAGAAATCCCCGCGCGTTTTAGCGATCTTCGGAGACATCGATCCCGATCACGCCCGCATACTCGCCTCTGATCTGCTCGGCAAAGGCGACAAGCGCGCCGCCCCGAGCGCTCCCACAACTCAGGTCGCTCATTCGGACGCATCGTCCGGCGCGCCGTCAATCAACGTCGTCGAGGTCAAGATCCAGCCGACCAAGCAGGAGTTGGCCGGCGTCGTCATCGGCTTCAAATCTTCCAGCGTGATTGGCGATCAATCCAACTACACCCTTGACGTCATCGACACCCTCACCAGCGGCTTCACCTATCCCACCGGCTACATCTTCGAAACCCTGCGCGGCCTCGGCCTGGTTTACATGGCCGATGCCCACAACATGCCCGGCCGCGACGCATCGCTCCCCGGCGCCTTCGAGGCCTTCGCCGGCTGCAAGCCCGAATTCGTCAACAAGGTCGTCGATCTCACTCTCGAAAACATCGCCCGCGTTGAAGGCAACGAGCAGGACGTCAACATGGATTGGTTCAAACGCGCCAAGGAGCTGATGGTCGTCGCCGACGCCATGGAAAACGAAACCCCACAAGCCCAGGCCCAGGTGGCCGCCGTGAACGAGGTCCTCGGCCTTGGCTTCGACTATCACAACCAATTCCCCAGCCGTGTCCGCGATGTCACGCTCCAACAGGTTCAGCAACTCGCCCGCAAGCGCATTAAAGATTGCATCATCACCATCAGCACCCCGCGCCCCGATCTCGTCCAGATCAAACCCGGCGTCCGAACCTATACATCCTTCCCCCCGGTTGACCTCGCCCCCAAAGGCGTGCAACATGACACCGGTGGCGGCGGAAAATAACGTTGCCCCAAGCGACCACCTCGTGACACGGGCTTCCAGCCCGTGCCGGACGTTGTGAATCGGAAGAAACCGCTCATCACGAGCCTATTCAATCGCGCAAACACGGGCTGGAAGCCCGTGTCACAACAACTGTGACTTACGACCAACACAACACCATCGCAGAATTCCTCGACGGCACCGCCGCCAAACAACCCGCGCCCGGCGGCGGCAGCGTCGCCGCCCTGGCCGGCGCTCTCTCCGCGTCTATTGGCGAGATGGTGATCAACTACAGCGTCGGGAAAAAAGGGCTTGAAGCCCATCAAGATGAATTGAAGAAATCTCTCGCCGAGCTTCATCGCGCTCGCCAGATCATGCTGGAATTAGTGACCGAAGATCAGAGCGCCTACCAAGCCTTGAACGCTGCCAAGAAACTGCCACAGGGCTCACCCGATCGCGAGTCGCAATTCGCTCCTGCCTTATTAGCCGCCATCCGCGCCCCCGAGGCCATCGCTGCAACCGCCGCCTCCATCCTCGATCTCTGCCATCGCCTCGTCCCCATCGTTAATTACTATCTCTTGTCTGATCTGGCCGTCTGCGCCGATTTGGCTATGACCACCGTTCGGTGCGGGATTTACAATGTCCGTGTGAACCTGGCGGATGTATCAGACCCCGCCGACCGTCAGAAAATCGAAGCCACGCTCGCCAGCATGCTCGCCCGCGGGTTAAGCGCCATCCAACGCGTCAGCCCCGCCATCTGGGAGCGCAACCGGATCGGCAAATGAGCAGCGACCCCCGCGACTACAAACTCGATATCTCATCGCTCACCCCATCCGATTCCGCCGATCAATCCACCGACAAGCGCCCGTATCTCAGCGTGATGTTCGAGTGCTGCAACGTCTATCAGCGCGTCTACCGCAAGCCCGACGACACCGCCTACACCGCCCGCTGCCCCCGCTGCGGCCGGACGGCAACCTTCCCTGTCGGGACTTCCGGAACTTCAACCCGTTTCTTTCGCGTCCGCTGAATTGCCGATCCCAGTGCTCACGGTGCGATGGGTGCGTGACACTTTCGGCGACCCACTTCTCCCTCCACCGGTACGCCGGGGGAGGGTTGGGGAGG
>DAIRGS010000195.1:0-13216 GCA_036794395.1 Tepidisphaeraceae bacterium
GCTCGACTCGACCGAGCTCGTCGCGGGCTGAGGCTCAGGCTCGAAGAGAGCCTCAAGGGTCGAAGACAGCCCATGGACTAGGGAGATGATCTCCAGCGACGCGTTGGATTTGGGAAAACTAAGTTTCGATACTAAGACAACCTTCTAGGGCAAGAGCAGAAAATGCTCCCTCAAGGAAAGTTGGTTTTCCCACATCTCACCCGTCGCCCGACCCGCGACGTCCCCGTCCACGGCTTGGAAAGCCGTGCCACTTAAGTTTCTGTTCGTGGTGATGCTCTTCGGCGGCGCGATAGGGTTCGTATTTGGCTTCTATGTTGGATCTCGAGAGCGCAAACGACATGAAGGATTCCCGGTGCTGCCCGTTTGGCCCACGGGGTCCAAACGCGATCAAATATGATCGGAACGCCTCAACGAAATAGATTCAGGTGTCTATTTCTCCACCCGATACAACGCCGTTCGCGTGCGGAGGAATAATGCATCACCCGCGATGGCCGGGGTTGCCATAAAACCATCGGGGAGCTGGTTGCGGGCAAGCACCTTAAACTCTTTCCCCGCGGCAAGGACGGTGGCGATGCCTTGCTCGCTGACGAAGTAGATTTTGCCATCGCCGTACACGGGCGAGGCGGAGTATTGGCCGTCGATGCGGTCGTGCCAGATCACTTTCCCTGTGCCGGCGTCAAGGCAATTGACGATGCCGGCGTCTGTGGTCATGTACAACAGGCCATCCACCACCAGCACCGAGCTTCGCGTGGGCACGCTTTTGTGCGTGCGCCAAACGATATCGCGCTCATCGAGCACGCCCGAACGGCCAGGTTGCACTGCGACCAGATCCGTGGCGCCATGGCCCGTGCCGTAGAAGATCAGGCCGTCCGCGATGACCGGCGTATCGCTGCCGGAGAAGCTGGTTTTGATTTCCAGATGCCAGAGTTCTTTTCCATTGGCCGGGTCGTAGCCGTAGATGGCTTTGGAGCCGAGGCTGATGAGCTGGTCCTTGCCCTTGATCCTGGCGATTCGCGGCGAAGAAAAGGCCTTGCGGAAATCGCCATCGGCGCGGGGTTTGCCGCTTGCTTCGATATCGCCGTAGTCGATGCTGCGCTCGGTGCGCCAAACCGTCTCGCCCGTTTTCTTGTTGAGCGCGACGACGAACTGGTGGTCGCTGCCGTCAAAATTCATGAAGATCAGATCGTCATGCAGCAGCGGAGAGGAGCCGGCCGAGCGGAAGTGATTGCAGACAAAGTCGGTGCGGGTCCAGAGGACCTTGCCGGTGGCGGTGTCGAGGCATGCCGTGCCGGGTGCGCCGAAGGTGATGTACACCCGGCCCTCTTCAATGCAGGGGGTCGGTGAGCCGTAGCTGTTAAAGGGGATGCAATATTGCGGCTTCTCGATATCGAAAAGCTTGAGATCATAAATGATCTTGCCCGAGTCCCGATCGACGCAGATGGCATATAGCTGATGGCCATCCTCGGTCGCGCTGCTCATCCAAACCTGCTTGCCCCAGATAACCGGCGAGGACCATGCCTTGCCGTGAATCGCGGTCTTCCATTTGATGTTCTTGTCAGCACTCCACTCAGCCGGCAAGCCTTTGGAATCAGAGATCCCATCCCCGCGCGGGCCGCGGAATTGGGGCCAGTTGTCGTCGGCGAGGGCGAGGGAGGCGGAGGCGAGAAGCAGCAACAGGGAAAGCAGTTGGCATTTCATGCGTATCGTTTTCCTTTATCCAATAGCTGTACCGCCGAATACTATCTGGCGTTTTGCCCGTTCAATTCAATGGCATCCATTTTGGCAGTGGAATCTGCTGATTGGATACAAACCACATTTAAATTGGCGCGTGACAAAGGCGGCGGCCGCTCCGTTTTCCCTCCACCGGTACGCCGGGGGAGGGTAGGGAGGGGGTTTTTGGCGCATATGCTTGCGAAGGCGATCTATCCGCGACCAGGGTCGCGGCTCGCCCACATGCGTTTCATGTTGCCTGGTGGCTGTTTGACCTGCAACCCAGGCCCCCTCCCTACCCTCCCCCGGCGTACCGGTGGAGGGAGAAGAGGATCGCCTACGGTGTTGCGTACCCTGTTTAAATCGATGACTGAACCGCACTCGGGGCAGACGCCGCTGGTGTTGGCGGTGAGATCGTAGGAGCATGCACGGCATTCGTTGTTTCCATTGAGGCGGTCGCGCCGCATGAATTGCCAGAGCCAGATTATGGGCAGAGCGGCTGCAAGAATTGCGATAAGCCAATGGCGAACCCAAATGAAATGACCGTTGATAGAAATCCAGGGCCAAAGGGCGTGTGCCGTTGTGGGGAAGCTGAGGGAGTCTGAGCGCCAGTGCGGCTGCAAATGTCTTTTCTTAACGGAGTGGAGGTGCTCACCGTTAAAGTCTGCGATCATATGAAGACTCCCGTCCATGGAGCAGAACAGCCAGATGGCTTCGGGTGCCTTTGCCTCGTATTTGTACGGCAGGTCGGCTTCATAAAAGACGAAGTCGGATCGCCAGTAGCTTCGTACCCAAAGGAACACGGTTGTCAGGCATAGCAGCAGAGAAATGGCGGAGGCGATGGCAAATAAGCGGCGATGCACGGGGGGGATTCTATCAAACGAGCGAGGGGAAAGTCGCGACCCACGGGCTGGAAGCCCGTGTCACAGGAAGGCGGATTACTTCCGTCCCATCGCCAGCATCACCAAATCAACAATGAACAGCAGCACGATCGAGATTTCGAGGATGAGCATCCAGCGGTTGTTCTGCTCCGCTCCCAGGAGCTGATACAGATCGTCAAGAGTTTTTAGTTTTTCGTCGATGGTTTTGTGCCAGTCGGTGAGATGGAATCGCGTGGACAGGGATTGGTAGATGCGGGCGGAATGCCAGTCGCCGAAGAACTTGGTGATGTTCGACAGTTCATCGCTGAGGCGGGCGAGGTCGATACGGATTTCGCGGAGGTTGCGCTGGACGGCGGTCCTGCTCCCGCGAGATCGGCGCTGCATCACATCGCGGTACGAACGTTCGACGGCATCATCCAACATGCGGTCGTAGGCTTCGAGCTCGGCCAACTGAACATTGGCTAACTCCATCAAATACAGCGTTTCATCGAAGAATCGGGGTTCATCGATCACCAGCGCCGCGTCCCAGTCGGCGACGACCACGTCGCCATCGTAATAGCTGAGGTACTTGGCCGTGGCCTCGTTGGCTTCCTGATGGCTGAGGCGATTGGGATCGCGCTCCTCATTAAGCAATGCCGCGACCCGCCGACGATTTTCCGCCAGCCAATGCTCGGCCGAGCAGAGGGCCCCATCCGCGGCTTTGAGCGGGCCGCGAATGCAGAAGACGGTGTAGGCTTCTTCATCGGTGAGGGATTCAGCGGGGCGAACAAGATAGGGTTTCAATTCCTTTTTCACTTCCTCGGCCAGGGCACGAACTTCATCGTAAAGCCAGGTACCATCAGAAAACTTGAGGTCGTGAAACGAGACCAGCTCGTCGATTTCGCGGACGCTGAACGGCACCCGCACCATGATGCTGATCGCGCCGATGGGCAGGAGCTTGATAGAGCGTTCGAGTCGGATCGTGCCATGGGGGCCGAGCCGTTCGAGCGGGGGAAGGCGGACCATCTGCGGGCGGTAGAAAAAAAGCTGGCGAGGGCTGCGCTTGCTGGCATCGACAACGAATTGGGCAACGGGTTGGCCGAGCAATTGGGGGACGGGCCGGCGGGTGAATTCATACGCCACGTCGAAGGCGTAGAGATAGACGACTTCGCCCGTATAGATGGCGATTTCAGACGGCGCCGCTTTGCGGGGAATTGAAAGGGAGTCGGTGGCATGAGCGGTCATGTGGCGGAATTGTAGCCTCTTGCCATAGGCGGCAAAGTAGGGGTGCGTGACAGTTTCGGCACTGCCCTTTTTCCCTCCACCGGTACTCCGGGGGGGGGGGGGGGGGGGGGGGGGGGGGGGGGGGGTCGGCCCAGCATACGAGAATTGGCCGACCAATCAAAGAAACCCCCTCCCCAACCCTCCCCCGGCGTACCGGTGGAGGGAGAAGAACGCCGCCTAAAGTGTCACGTACCCGCACCGCAGCGACCCGTTTGTTCGTTGTAGCGTGCATTATCGCGTCATATTGGAACTGCGGCGGGCCGGGGGTTAGGCTTTGGGAATGCGGATGGTAGAGATCAGGAAGTGGATGGGGATCGGGATATTGTGCGGACTGCTTGCGCAATCGGTTAGCCAGGCGCAAGCGCCTGCCACAAGGCCGGCAACTGCGCCGGTTGCGGTTTCGATTCAATTTCTCAGCGCGACCCAGGGCCGGACGGCCATTGTCGATGAGACAAACGATCCATATTTCAAGCTGCTTCAGCCAATGGAGATGTCGGCCAAGACAGGCCGGTTGACTACCGATACGGTCGAGGCCGAGCGGGACGAGTGCCGCCGGCGCTATCAGGCCGCCGTGGTGGATTTCACGCCCAGGGAAAAGCAGGCGATCGAAGCGCTCGTGAAGAAAATCACCGCGGCGACACAGGACAAATTCCCGGTGTTTGCGCGCACGCCCTGGAGTTTCATCAAAGTAGCCAGCGGACTGGAAGGCGGCAACGCATTCACTCGCGGGGGAAACATTGTTTTGCCCGTGGAAAACGTAGCCACCTTATTAAATAGATCCACCGACAAGGCTGCGCCCAAGTGGGCAGTTTTGGTGGAGTCGGCGAACTTGCTGTTGCGCGAGCAATTGCACGTCGTGCAAAAGGCGCAGCCCCAGCGATTCGCGAAGATGTATGAGGAAAAATGGGGATTGATGCATCAGGACAAGCTGGACCCGGGAGAGTGGTTGACCGAACACCAGTTTCTCGATCCGGATGCGGTGGATGAACATTGGATCTACGAGATAAAAGCCGGTCAGCGGAGCCGGTGGATCTGGCCCATGCGGGTGATGGGAGATGCGCACAATCCCGCCGGCCCCGGTATGGCGGATGTGCAGGCGGTTGCGGTGATGCTGGATGGGAGCCCGGAGCAGGGATTTAAACCCAGGACCGCGCCCAACGGCGGACCCATGACCCAGCCCCTTCTGAATCTCCCACAATACACCGCGAGATTTTCCCCCAGTGAGCACCCCTACCATCCAGCCAAAGCCGCGGCGGATTTGTTTGCGCGGATCATTGTCGCCGAGGAATTGCTCCCCGAAGCAAAACCGCCCGGTGCCGAGGCAGCGTTGGTGAAAGCAAAAGAACGGTTCAAGGAGATGCGGGAATGGTTTGAGAGGATTTTGGGATAGCGCATTATTCTTTTTGAAGTAGTTGCAGGTAAGCCATCTCGCGAAGGCGATCCAAGGCTGCGGACGAGACCGCCTGACCTTCGAGCGCCATTGTGCCTTGCAGCATACTGACCAGAAAGACCGCGCGGCGCCACAGGCGTGGATCGCGATCCACAATGGGCTCGGGCTCGAGATTTCCTTTCGGAGTAGGCGGCATGAATCGCTTTCGGCCTAGGAAACCATCGACTCATCGAACTCTCAGGTCAAGAGATTTCTGGCGGAGTCTGCAAGCTTGTTGGATTCGTTAAACCTCGCGTAAATTCGCAAAGCGGCGATTTCATCAGTGCAATTCGAGGCGAAATATCGCAGCTTCGTGTCACAGATGTTTGATGATTTGGGTTGCGCAGTGCCGCTACCGGCGAACCTTCCGTATCCGGCGGTGTATGATGAATTGGGCATAAATACCTTCCGCTGGATGTATTGAGGCGTTTGTATGAAGCAATTCTGGATTGCCGGGCTGGCGTTGTGGATGCTGGGTGCAGTTGGATGCAATCAGAATCCTGAGATGGGGGCGATCCGCCCCTCGGCCCTGACTGTGGTGGCAGTCCCGGTCGTCCCGGCCTACGCAGGCCCAATCGTCGAGCTCCGCGGGACGGCCGAAGAAATGGGTGCGCAGCACGCCCTCCAGCTTGATTCGCAGATTCAGCTCCTCCAGAAAAATTATCTAAACGTGTACATGGGCAGCGGCGCCAAGCGGTTGATTGCCTTGACCGCGGCGCGGGTGTTTAAATCGTACTTCCCGGTGGATCATTTGGCCGAGGTGGATGCCCTGGCCACCCAGGAGGGGATGGACGAGCGCGAGGCGGTGCTGGCGCAATGCTTTCTGGATCTGTCGCCAATGACCGCGTGCTCGACAATGACACTGCCCGCCTCGGCTTCAGCGGATCATGTGGCGCGATTTGCGCGAAATCTGGATTTCCCGGCATTGAATATCGCAGACAAGTATTCGACGGTTTTTGTTTACCATCCTCAGGGGCGATACCAGTTTGTGTCGATTGGGTGGCCGGGCATGGTCGGCGTGCTCAGCGGGATGAATGAGCACGGGCTGTGCCTGGCGAATATGGAAGTTTCGCGCGGGGTGCGGATGCCGGGGGCAATGCCGTACACGCTGCTGTATCGAACGGTGCTGGAAAAGTGCAAGACGGTTGGCGAGGCGATCGAGCTGCTGGAAAAGACCCCACGACAAACGCCCAATAACTTAATGCTGATGGACGCGGCTGGCGATCGGGCCGTGGCGGAAATTACTCCGGAAGCGGTTACAGTGCGACGTGCGACGCCAGATGCCCCGCTGATCAGCACGAATCACCAGCGCGGAACCGATTGCGATTCAGCCGGCCGGTGCCGGCGGTTTGACTACTTGCATGCTCACGGCGGCGAGGAATTCGGGCATATAGGTGTGGCGGATCTAGAGGACATGCTTGGACATGTTTCTCCGGGCAAGGCGACTCTCCAATCGATGATCTTTGAGCCCACAAATCGCGTGATTTATCTATCAACCGGTGCCGATGCGGCGCACGGGACGTTTTACAAGTTGGACGTGGGGAGCCGGTTTAAGTGATCGGCAATCAATCCTCCCCGCGAATCATCACCCTTCAAGAATCTGCTTATGTCGGTCAATCGCATTCGGATCGATCGGCGAACGAGCCGCTCGCGTTTGACGCAGCGGCTTAACGCCCACCGTCTTTCGCGTCGCCCGCACACTCTTCTCGTCCGGCATGCGCGGGCCGGGTTTGCCCTTGCTTGCCGCGGGCTTCGCGCGGCCTGAGGCGAGCTGCTGCCCTTCATTCCGCTCGATCGACTCTTGGTTGCGCTCAGTCCCCGCTTGAATCGCCTTTTCAAACAGCGCCGCCGCCTCAGATGCCCTCCCCACTCCACTCAGCAGTAATCCAAGATCATTGTGGTATCGGGCATGCTCCGGCGAAAGCCGAATGGCTTCGGCAAGCAGTTCTTCCCCCGCCTCAATCTGCCCCGCCTGGCCCGCCAGCAGCCCCAAAAGGTTCGCCGCCGTCGCATCCTCCGGATTCCGGACCAGCGCCTCCCGGCATAACCGCTCGGCCTGCGCAAAACGTCGGCCCTGGTAATGCTCCAGGGCCGTTTCAACCAACAACTCATCACCCAATTCAGATTCCATCAACCTGTAAGCCTCTTACGCACGGCGCGACTTCTCGCCTATCGGATGTCACGCAATGTGAGGCTCGTTCACCCAACAAGTCAACGCTCACCCCATCACCATAACTCGAGAGCGCATCACCCTACCGAATCGCCCCCTTCGGCACCGGCCCACCCGACCACGCCTCAAGCTGATAAACATCTGGCGAATTGGCCATGGCCCCGTTCTTCAGTAGGCCCGCCGCTGCCATTTCTGGAATATTGCCCGTGCGCGGGTCGGCATAGACCCAAAAGATCGCGTGGCCATCGGCAAATGAAATGGCCGTCCCCTCAGCCGAAGCATTCCCGCCCTTATGATTCTGTCCCGGATAGTCACTCATGTCGATCTGCGGAGCGATCGGCGTATTAAAACAGGTCAACACAATCCCCTTCGGTGACCAGGCCTCAATAAACACAAACGTAGATTCCGCCCGATGAATCTGCGAAAGCATGAACAACGTTTTTGGGATTCCGACCGTCCCCGCCAGTAAGCCATTGATCTCATATCCCGGCGCCCGCCCATGAGGATCGTCCGGGCAAATATATACACCCAGGGCCTTCACATATGGCCAAAGCATCCCAAACTTCGCATTGACATGCCCGCCCCCTGCCACCCAGCTAAAGAAATTCGGCGGTGGCGTCTTCAATCCTGCAAATGAAACTGAAATGGTTACGGGGTCTGCCGTCCCGTCGTCGTAGATATGAGTCCAACTGTTCATGCTTCCAAACCCCGGGTACGCCTGAACCTCGGAATTGCAGAAATGCCCCTTGTTTTCATTCGCATAGCTCAGCCATGCCGCCGTCAATTGCCGCTGGTTCGACAGGCATTGCGCTCGCTTCGCATTCTCCCGCGCTTTGTTCAGGGCCGGCAACAAAATGCCAACCAACAGAGCGATAATTCCAATAACCACCAGCAGCTCGACGAGCGTAAAACCGCTTGAAAGCCAACGTTTTTTCATTTCGTCCTCCCGCTCGCGATTGCGACGTGGCTTACTGCGTCATCCCTTTTGGAATCGGTCCGCCGGACCAGGCTTCCAATTGAAACACATCCGGAGAATTGGCCGCCGCTTCGGTCGGCGTATTAATCAGCTGGTGCTTGGGATCGTTCGGATCGGCATTAAAGCTGTCATTCTGCCCCGAACTGAAAGCCTCGGCCAGATTCCCCGTTCGCGCATCCGCATATTGCCAGAAAATCGCATGACCATCCGCGAACGATATTCCCGTCCCAGCCGTCCGCCCAGCGAGGCTCGGGTGATTCTGCCCCGGAATTCCACCCGCGGTAAACGTGGGCTTCGGAGAGATCGGCGTCTGAAAGGAATTGAATAAAATGGTGATCTGGTACAAATCAATTGGATTCGGCGGACGGGTCTTCACGAATGTCACCCCTGTCGAATCCCAGCCCTCAATAAACACGAACGTACCCTCGGCCTTGCGAATTTCCCGCAACGAGAACAACGTCGTAGGGATTCCGATCCTGCCCGCCAGCAGACCGTTTATCTGGTAGCTGGTTGGCCCTGGTGCCTGATAATCCGGGCATCGATAGACCTGCGTTGATCTGAGATAAGGCCACAAGACGCCCGCTTCCACGCTCAGCTTCGTGCTCCGCCCCCCAATCCAGCTGAAAAAGCACTCGGGCGGTGTCTTCAATCCCGCATAACTCACCGTCACGTCCAGCGGAGAGCTTGCGCCCGAATCAAAGTTGTACGTCCATTCGTTTACAGTCTTGTCGCTCGGATCGCCCGCATACCCCTGCGTCTCCGAACTGCAAATCCGCCCCTTGTGTTCGTTGGCGTATTCCAGCCAGGCAATCGTCAACTGATGCAGATTCGACAAGCACTGCACCCGCCGTGCCTGCTCTCGCGCCCGGTTCAACGCCGCCAGCAAGATCGAGACAAGCAAAACGATGATCGCAAGGACCACCAGCAGCTCAACCAGCGTAAATCCGTGTCGTACCCTACGGTTCATGATGTGGCTCCCCAGTGTAGTGCCCCTTCACCCCAGCCCTGCATTCAAATTGAGGCAAGATCACTAAAAAAACTCGTAAAGCCACAAATGAAGGCCCAACGGCGGCAGCCACGTACAATTCATCCGCTTTTTTTCTTCGTGCTTTCGTGCCTTCGTGCCTTCGTGCCTTCGTGTTTAATTCTAAATCCCCCAAAAAAGCCGGCGGCGGGCACCGTTCAGGCACCCGCCGCCGATCATGACCGCGGCCATCCGTAAGCCGAGTTCTGTTCCCGTGCCGTTAAGCACGAGTGCGACCATTTCTCTGGGACGCACGTCGCCATGCGCCTCTAGCGACCTACCCGCGAAAGTAACGGTTTCCCATCGCGCCCCAGGCAAGGGCTCTTTCGCATATTTGGTCTTGCAGCCGGTGGGGTTTGCCATGCCGTCCGAGTCACCCCGAACGCGGTGCGCTCTTACCGCACCATTTCACCCTTACTGGGTTCAGTAGGCGGGGGAAGACAAAGGTCGGCAGTGGGCAGTCGGCAGAAGAAACGTGGGCAGTGGGCGGTGCGCAGTCGGCAGGAAAAACTTCATTCCTGCCCACTGCCGACTGCCCACTGCCGACTATCTTCTCGGTCGACTGCCCACAGCCGACTTTGTCTTCTCCGCCTACTGCGTACTGCCTACTGCCTACCAACCCAGCGGTATCTTTCTGTTGCACTTTCCGTCGGATTGCTCCGCCTTGATGTTATCAAGCACCGTGCCTTGCGCAGCTCGGACTTTCCTCACCCGGACGAGAAAAAACTCTCATCCGGGCGCGGTCGCTACGACCGCCGCGGCCGATATGAGTATAGCGTTATAAAATTCGGAAATGTTCCATTACCGCGATTGAATGAGCGTCCTCCATGGCACACGAAATCCTTTCAACGATCCCCCTGTTCGCCAGCCTCCCGTCCGAAGAGCGGGCCGAGCTTGAGGCCATGCTTCGCACCCAGCCTTACCCCGCCAATCGCCCCGTAGTGTGGCTTGGCGAGCAGGGAAACGACTTTTACATCGTTAAACACGGCAAATGCCTGGTGTCCTGCCCCGATGAAGACGGCAAGGAAGTGGTCCTCTCCACCCTCGGGCCCGGCCACTTTTTTGGCGAAATCTCGCTGCTCGATGGCGGGCCCCGCACCGCCACCGTCCGCACCACCATCGACTCCGAAATGCTCATCCTCACGCGCGAGGATTTTCTCAATTTCCTCCGCCGCCACCCCGACGCGGCCATCTACATGCTCGGCATCCTCGGCAAACGCCAGCGCGACACCAACGATAAAATTCGCGGCATTAAGAACGTCAATCAGGCCATCGCAGAGACGCAGAGCCGCTGGAACGTCATCGCTGAGCGCATCGCAAATATCAGCGCCAGCCAATGGTTTGTGCTCCTCAACCTGATCTTCTTCTTCGGCTGGATCATCATCAATCTGGCGCTAAAGCACTTAGGCAGCACGCCTTGGGACGAACCGCCCTCGTTCGGCACGCTGGGCTTTATGATTACGGTCGAAGCCTTGTTCATCTCTCTTTTCGTGCTGATCAGCCAGGGCCAGCAAGGCGAACGCGACCGCATCCGCTCCGATATGGATTACCAAGTCAATCTCAAGGCTCACCAGGAAGTCATGCAACTTCACCACAAGCTCGATAGGCTCCACGCAATCCTTCCCAAAATCGCTGGCGAGTAAGCCTCAACCGATCTTTAACGGCCGAATGGGCGCGTTGGTCATGTTGACCCAGATGTTGCCATGAAAGAACAACCTCCCGGCGCGTTGCCGGAAGGTTGTATTACGCCAGGTCTCGTGGCGACACGTCAGTGAATCTTCACCGGCCGGGTCGAAGGGGGTTTACTGCTGCCGGTGTACGTGCCCTCAAGCTCAACGGTCTGCTTCGTGTTCACATTCGTCACAACCACCGACGGCTTCGCACGATTTGGGAACCCCACCACGCGCCAGTCTTCAAAAGGTTTGGGGAGGGCTTGGCCGGCTTGGAATTCACCAAGGAGTTTGTGGTCCGCGTCGTACATGACTGCAAAAAGGCGCGACTCCAACGAGCCCTTTCCATCCTTGTATCTGACGGAGTACAACGCAAAACCCGGTGGCCCGACTGGGGGTAATTGCTCGATCTGGGAATCACCCACAAGCAACGCGACTGCGAGAATGATGTGGGACATGACTTAAAACCTCACTACTGCGGTTGCGTCGGCTTCTGATTTGCGGTCGTGAATTCCACGAGTTCTGTTATCATAGCCCTGCCCTCCCATCCTCCGCCAAATAGGCCATTCGGGTCCCAGGCCATCATTGAGACGGTAATCTCTAGCTGTGCACTGCCGGACGCTTGCTTCGGATAGGGATAAATCACCGGCAAGTTCTCCCCTGTGAGCGTTATATAACTAGTTGTCATCGCGCCGTTTTGTTTCATGTATGGAGCGAGCGATCCGTCGGGGCTTCGCACGCTGACGATGTATCGGTGGTTCGGGTCAATCTGAGCGGGTCCATCGCCGGGAACTGGAGTCCAATAATTGAGCGAAATGTGGACTGTACCGTCAACGGGATTATAATGAACATTCAACTGGTTTGCGCCATTTCCCATTGCTCCGGCAATTCGGCGAGCTGACTCAGGCGGAATGTTCCCCGCATTCTTTAGGTCTGAGAGTCGGTTCAGCACATACGCGCTAGGGCACGCCTCCACTTCATTCATTAGATCGTCCGTCGCCACGTCCCTTTCAGCCGGATCGAGATCATTCATCAAACCAACGAGTTGATCGATCCGGTCGTTCGATATCTCCCCATCGACGTGATCATTTACGTAAAGCCCAACTTCTCCCGGGCCGTCATCCTTTGCCCAAAATGTGTTGTTGACCCCATCCCACCACCCGGCCTGCATCGGGATGCCGTTGTTCGGTGCCATCTCAAGCACCGACATGAATCCACCGTTGTCGAAGTCCGGCAGTTGCAGATACGGGTCCACCATATGAACGCCTATTGTCGCTCCGGTCGCCCCGCCTGACAACGGGACTGCGTAAACCATGAACCCTTGGTCGGGTCGGCTGTCTGTCTCATCGAGGTAAATCGAGCTTGGGCCGGTGATTGTAAAATACGGCTGATGGCCATCCGGGGAATTAGGCAGTTGGTCGTCCGGCGTGCCGTCCAAATTCAAAATGCCGTTCGTGGGCATTTCTACATAAACGACCGTTCCGGTAGTTGGACCATCGAGGCTTAGGTCAACCGAGCCGTCATTGCCGCCCCGATAGGCAGTAACACCGTGAGCGAACCCGGCATAAGTGCCTTGTTGGATGCTCCCGTTATTCACTTGGATGAACACGTTATCCGACGTGCTGATCTCCCAGCCTTCTTGGCCGGCATTGCTCAGCACCGTGCCGCCCAGCCAAGTGTCCTCCGTCGTGCCAGCCGGAATAAGTATGGGATCGCCTACTTGCTGCCCGTTGAATTTGACGAAGATATAGCCGTCGTCTTGAGTTCCGCTGGTCAGAGACTCGCCGGTATTTGGATCGACGTTGACAACAACCTGTGTCTCGATGCTTGCTTGAGTGTGAGTGTGGGCCGGTAGGTTGTTTTGCGAGACGCTCCAAGTATGACCCCACACGCCCGAGGGATCGGCTTGGTTGACCGTGCCGTAGTAGTCGCCGGAGTTCGGATTCGAGACGGCGAACGTCGTCGCGTCGAGAAACTGTCGAGATTCCAGCGCCTCAATCACTGGCCGGGTTGCCGCAGCGGTCGTGTTGCGCGATCGACGGCGGCGAAGAATGAGAACATGAACGACCTCCATCCGAAGAAGTGTTAAGCGG
>DAIRGS010000196.1:0-13200 GCA_036794395.1 Tepidisphaeraceae bacterium
CCTTTTCTCCCTCCACCGGTACTCCGGGGGAGGGTAGGGAGGGGGGTAATTGGGCATCCATCCTCGATAACGAACCGAGGGTTTGGGAAGGGGGTTCTTCTTGATTGGTCGGTCAATTCTCGCATGAACAGCCAAACCCCCCTCCCTACCCTCCCCCGGCGTACCGGTGGAGGGAAATCAAGGGCAGCCGCCGAAAATGTCACGCACCTGCGCTGTTGATATCCTCGATCTTGTCATCCTGGAGCGAAGCGAAGGATCTGATATTCGAGCGATTTACCGGCTATCAGATCCTTCGCTTCGCTCCAGGATGACACTGGAAGCGTATCCAATGGAGGATTTCAACAGAGCATCACGCACTCTTTTTCGCCCGCCACATTGAATATTCCGTTGCAATTCTAATCCCTCGCGGCACAATGCCCGTGGCACATTTCGCTCCACTGTTGTCACTTCTTCGGAGCCCGCCGCATGTCAAGTATTTTCTCGCGGGGCGCTCCCGCGTCGTCGCGGGTCGTTACGCAAAGCCGTCAATTCAACCGATTGCGGAATCTTCTCCTGGTCGTCCCTCTGGCGATGGTCGCCATCGCGTGTGGATACTTCGTTTTCGCGTGGACGATCGGCCACTCGCGCAGCGTCTGGGTCGTGAATGGGCTGGATCACGACTACGACGTAAGCATCAATGGAAAGCCCTATCACCTGCTCGCCCACGATGCCCGGCCGATCAACATCGCAGAGGGGCACGTCCTCTTGGCGTCCGCCTCAGTTGCGACGCCATTCCCCGAACAAAGTATCCGTCTGACAACTCCGCTTCTAACCCGGCCCTTCATCAAGCCCACGTTCATAATCAACCCCGACAAGACAGCATTGGTGTACGAGGAAGTCACACTGTTTTCCCATCAGGCTCCAAAAACCCTTGAGGAGATGGATCACCATCATCTGTTTGTCGGCGACGCACTGTATCAGTTTGCCGATGTCGATTATCCGTTCAACGAGTTCCCCGATTCCGTCGGTGGGGCGGACGGCGCTTCGTCCGTTCGCAAAAAGAAAGTCGCGCTTTGGACGCTGGGCTCGCCCGCGCAACAAACCCACCTTGTCGAAAAAGAAGCCGGCCACGATGCGTCGATGGCGTTCGCAAAGCAGTTGGCAATTTGCAATCCCGATCGCCAGTCCGCATTGATGCTGCTCGCCAACCTCATGCCCCGCGAAAAGATGGTTGCCTTCCTCCGCTCTCGCCTCGATTGCCGGCCGGTGCAGGTCACTTGGCATCGAACCTATCAAATGCTCATCCAGCAGGCCGACCCCTCTTACGATCTTCAAGCCGAATATCGCGCCAGGTTGAAGACCGAACCGGCCGATTGCGCGCTGATGTATCTGCTGGCCCGGCTCATTCCAGATCGCGCTGAATCCGAGCAGTGGCTGAAAAAATCGACCCGCGGCACGTACCCCTGTGGATATGGCTTCTTCGCCCTTGCTTACCGCGCGCTATCATGCGGCAATTTCGATGATGCCCTGCTCATGGCGCAGGAAGCCGTCGCCCTCCTCCCCGGCAACTCCGATGCCCAGGCCGCCGAGGCCGAGGCGCTGGCAGCGCTGGGGCGCTACAACCAACTCCTGGATCGCGCACGGAAAGACCAGGCCCGGGCTCCCCTCGACCCGCTCCCGGTCTTACGCGAAATTCACGTGCTTGCTCTTCAGGGCAAACTCGATCAGGCACGTCGAGTCACCACAGCGTTCGTCGCGCGCGCCTCCACGCCCGGCAACGCTCGAATGATCCAGAACTTCAAATCAAACGCCGAGTCGGTATCTGAATATGCCTCGGGAAATCTCGCGCGATTTGTCATGGCCAACGAGCGAAACCCGGGCGCCGCACAGGAACGCTTCCAGGCGGATTTATCCCAGGATCGCCTCGACGAAGCCGCCGCTGACCTGTCGAACAATCCCACGGCCGCCGCCGGCGATCACCTTCTGCTCGCCACCGCCGCGATGGACGCCGGCCGAGAGGACCTGGCCACCCGTCATCTCCAACTTTCCGCATCCGGGTACCGCATGGGCGACGCCGATATGCAGCTCGTCGCCAAATGGCTCTGCCAGGAAGAACTCCCCGATCCTGAAAATGTCTGTCAGGTCGCTCTGATGCCCGACCAAAAGCGGCTTGTGCTGACGGCGCTTGGGCTCCGCGATCCCGCGCATCGCGAGCGCTACTTCAAGGCCGCCGTCAATTTGAATTACGACCGCGCCTTTCCCTACCTCACCGTCAAACGCGTCCTGGACGGCCCCTTAGTTGCGCTTCGATAAAATCCCACAGTCGAACAAACCCTTCGTCTTAATCACTTCACCCGCTTCACCTTTGGCCCGTTCCACGTATCCTGTACGCGCAACGGGAGCAATATGGATCGCGAACAACTTTTCGGGCTGCTGGATGAATTCAAAATCGAAACCCCCTCCTGGGGCTACGCCGATACCGGCACGCGATTCGGGAAATTTCTTCAGCCGGCCGCGGCGTCCACCATCGACCAGAAGCTACAGGACGCCGGCATCGTCAATCGATACACCGGCTGCTGTCCCACGGTGGCCGTTCACGTCTTGTGGGATTTTTCCATGGGCGTCGATGCCACCGAAACCGCAAATTACGCCAGGAAGAACGGCGTTCGTATCGGCTCGGTCAATCCCACGCTTTTCCAGGATCAGATCTACAAGTTCGGTTCGGCATGCAGCCCCGACGAGCACGCGACCCAGCATGCCAGCCGGCATGTGCTGGACAGCATCCATATTGCCCGGGCCGTCGAGTCAAACCTGCTAAGTCTCTGGTTCGCCGATGGCACCAACTATCCCGGCCAGGACGACATGACCACCCGCAAGCATCGCATGCATGGCGCTCTCCGCCAATGGCACGATGCCCTGCCTAAAGACATGACTATGCTGGTGGAATACAAGCCCTTCGAGCCGTCGTTTTATCACACCGACATCGCCGACTGGGGCATGGCGTACGTGTTCGCCAAAGATGCCGGCCCGCAAGCGAAGGTATTGGTGGACACCGGCCATCACGCCCAGGGCGCCAACATCGAGCACATCGTCGCGTTTCTCCTGGACGAAGACATGCTCGGCGGCTTCCACTTCAACGACCGCAAATATGCCGACGACGACCTGACGATCGGCAGCATCGACCCCTACGCCGTCTTCCGCATCTTCAATGAAATTCACAACGCCCGCGATTTTCACGAACACGATGTCTCGAACATCGCCTACATGATCGACCAGTCGCACAATCTCAAGCCCAAGATCGAGGCGATGATCCAGTCGGTTGTGATGGCGCAGGAGTTGTTTGCAAAGGCCGCGCTGGTCGATCGCCAGAAGCTGCGCGATGCCCAATTACGAATGAACATTGTCGATGCTGAAGAGTGCCTGAAAACGGCGTTTTTCACCGACGTCAAGCCCATCCTCGCCGATTGGCGCAAACGCGCCAACATCGATCCCGACCCCCTGCACGCGTACCGCGCCAGCGGTTACGAGGCAAAAATGACAATTGAGCGCGAAGCCCTCCGCTCCCAACGCCCAAACGCGGACTCAGGCGCGACGTATGCCTGACCAGCCGTAATCACGGGCGCGCTTGAGCGAACCTAACAAAAATACAATTATCGCCACAGATGGACACAGATAAACACAGATGAAGATGCTTCGTTGAAATCCTCGAAGTTGTCATCTTGGGTCGCAGCGAAGTACCTGAATATCGAACTGGTCGTTAATCAGATCCTTCGCTGCGCTCCAGGATGACAGCCGAGTGCTCGCACTTGAACGGATCAGCACAGCAAGATGAACACACAACAATGGAATTCTTATCTGTGTTTATCTGTGTTTATCTGTGGCAATAATTCTTTCCTATGACTCACACCAATACCGCCTGCCGCAACGAAGGCCGCCTGCGCCGCTTGCGGTTCCGGCTCGCCTTCTGCTTTTCGCTGGAAAGGGCGTTGGCATACGTGCGGTTGCGTTTAAGTTCCCCATCCCGTGCATTCCAGGACGCCGAGCCCGTACCGAGTCGCGCACGCAGATTGGCGATGTATCTGGAGCTGGTACTCCACAAAATAGCCAGGTCGCGGTTAGGCAACCGCCAGTCGATGTCCCGCAGGGGAGACTGCGCTTCATGCGGGCGGATCGATTTATCGCGCATCAGCCGCCTGACCACGTGATAGGGCAACCCCGTTCCACTGTGATGGATGACCTCTTCCACCAACAGCCCGTGCAGCTTATCGCAGTGGGCGGCGATAAAGCGTTCAAGGTTCCGCGTGGCCGCCTGGGCCGCGCTGGGGCCCATTCCACGGGCCTTTCGAACCAGGCGAACGCATTCGCGCGTCACGCCCAGCTCTCGCGCGATTTGTGCGTCGCGCTTACCCCAGTCAATCTTTTCCCACGATTCCCGCGATACCGCCCGACGGCGATCGGGGAACTCGTACCCGAAAATCACCCCCCAGCGGCGCACCGCGCCATAAGGCTCGCGAAGCATGCGAGCGGCCTTGTGCAGATCCAACCCGCCCGGAAGGCGCGAAATCTTCGCGAACCATTCCTTGCGAATTGCCGTCGGTTTTAACGATGCCGGCCAACTGATCATATCACGTCCCCTTATATGGAACCCCATCCTCTATCGAAGTGTCCTGTCCCTAACGTGATTACGCGTAACCTGCCGGAATGTTGCAGCCCAATAAATTGCCAATTCCAATTTCGGAAAAAACTTGCATTTGCGTGGCATCCATCGACGGGTGTCAATGAATTAGTGAGACGGGCTGGCGGTCAAAAACTTCTGAACGCCCTTCAGATCATCGGTATTGATCAGATCGACCTTGGCCGCCCGCAACTCTTCCCATGTCTTGACGTTATCAGGCCCGCCCCAGAACCGAACCAGCCGCCCTTGATCGTGCGCTTTGGCAACGAGGTCGCGCAGCTTTTGCCGCTCGGCTTCGGGAAATTCATCTTTCCCACGCCATTTAAAGCTCAGGCTCCATTGGCTGCTCATCCAAGGCACAAGATCGGCCGGTGGATTGCGGTCAAGCGCCTCGAGAATCCCGTCAATCCCCGCGTATCTGATCTTTTCGGCCATCAGAACGCTTTCCTTGGGATGATTGCCAGTCAAAATTGCGGTCACAGCACCTGGCACTTTCTTTCCATCTTTCCAAGTCGTAAAGATATCCGCATATTGCGCCAGAACCTCCCTTAGAACCGGATAGATCTCCTTCGGATCGCCCTTAAAGTCGATCAAAAGCCAGACCGGCGGGCCGCCTCGATACAGCCGGCCGCCATTTTCACCAATGCGCTTCTTCATCGGATCGAGGTAAAGCGACTGAAGCGTCCGATCCGGCTTCACCGCACTTCGGCTGTGCGCCACCAGCAGCTTCCCGTCCACCAGGTGGATATCCGCCTCAAAGCTGCAAAAACCGCACTCCATCGCGTCAAACAGCGGATGGGGATGTTCATAATCATTGTGGGCGTGCACGTTGGTCAGCGGCACGACATCCGCCGGGGCCGCCGCGCCCAGCATCCCGGGAATGCCGATGGCAAAGATCGTCGAAAATGCCACTTTAAGTGCGTTTCGGCGGTTCAGGCGGGGCATGTTCAGGCTCCGTTGGAAGGGGACGGGGAAGTCAGAACGGCTGGCGCTGACGACCCGGGGACGTGATTAATTGTTTCATCCACTTCACATTCGATTGCCGTTCCATCAGCGCTGTTCAAATGGATCTGAATGCCCATCTGCATGACCGGATGCAGCATTGGAATCGCCAGAAACACGGTTTTCCGATCCGGCTGCAACTTTGCCGATTTAACCGTCACCTCATCATGCCCAACCTTCGCAGGATTGCTCGGCTTGTAGTCTTTCGAGCCGTATTCGGGGGTCCAGCGATAATTCCACTCTTCAACGCCGTAACTTTGTTCATCGTTGGCGGTCGTCGGATCCAAAGGGCGGTCGAAAGTGATTTCGATCCCGTTCGGCTTCACGTGCAATTCGGTAGGCAGATTAAACGGTTTGCCTGTGTAACGAACCCGTTGCAGACATCCATCCTGAACCGCCGACGTTTGCCAGCCCTTCAGCCCCGCCGCATACATCTGCCCATCGACAGGATTCATCCGAGCCCGATGCACGCCCGATTCAAATTGAAGCGGCAACTCAACCGTAGCGCCCTGGGGAATGCCATCCGTTCGCTCCCACATCACTTCAAACAGTTTGCACTTACCATAAGACGTGCTGAGCATGTGGCCTTCCAACGGACCGAATTTCTGACCCGTCACGAAAACCGCGCCGCCGGTGGAATTGTCCTTCTCGTAAGGAATCCACAAGATGGGCAGATCGTAATCCTTGCGCGCGCTGGCAAGTTGGGCCTTGGTCATAACGCGAGGATCACCAGGATATCCATAGAACCCGCCCTGTTTGATCAAATTGATCCGACAGACCGGCGTAAAGTGCCCCTGGTTATCCGCGCAAACCAATTCATCATTCGGACTCATCCCCGCCCCATCCGGAGCGCGAAAACCCGACGCGAATACTTCCGTTTTCTTCCCATCCTTCGAAACCTTGATAACCGCCGAGTGCATCGGAACGTTCTTTGGAACAAGGTTCCCATCCACTGTGTAATAAAAGTTACCTTCCGAATCCGTCTGAAGGTCCATCTTGAAAGCGTGATAGACCGGATCCGTCACCCCGCCATTGTTAAAGTCCTCGTAGAAATCAGCCTCGCCATCCCCATTGAGATCATGCAGCCGCGTGATCTGGTCACGCCCCAGCACATAAATCGTGTCGTCGACAATTCGCAGCCCCAACGGCTCATACAACCCTGTCGCGAACCGCTTCCAGGTTACTCGCTCAAGGTTGGCATCGATGTTGGAGACGATCCAGACGTCGCCGTTCATTGTGCAGACGGCGCAGCGCCCATCCGAGAAAAAGTCGAGTGCCGTCAGCCGCATCCACGCATGATCGGGGTTGTTAAACGGAACGGTGATCGTGTCCACGACATAAGCTTTAGTATCCGGAGAGTGCCGGCCCGGAAGGACGATTGGCGCGCCCAGGCTGGACGGCCCGCCCTTGCAGAATGTTCCAAGGTCCTCAACTGGCCTTTCCGTCTTAGGCAAGGGAGCCGCGGACTTCGCGCCCGGTTCAATGACCACCCTCAAATTAGTCGGGGCCGCAAGGGCAGGCAGCTCAAGCACAATCCGCCCATCTGCGCCCGATTTCAATTTTGCGGCAGCGGGGCCACCGACAATGCGAACGTTATCGACCGAAATCTTGGCCGGCCCGGTGCCCGTTCCACACACCACTAGATTCAGCGGACTCGATGATTTGGACAGGTTCAGCGTCCGCGCAAATGCTACACGTTCGCCAGCTGGGAACGACTCGGGCATTTCGAGCACCTCAACATCCCCCACCGAATACGCAAATACCACTTGATTGCCGTGACGATAGAAGCCGCGGTAATGCGCCTGCTCGACAGGCAAAGCGCCAAATCCCCCCGGCCGCGGATCGACAAACTTTCCATCCGTGCTCCAACCCGGCCCCGCAGGGGTGCTGAACGCAAGCGCGCTGGCTGGTGCCGCCGCGCCAGAGCCTTTCAACGTCGCAACGTTCGTCCGCGACATGTTCAAGAATCCGCCCGTCCACCCAGCCACCACCCGGCAAGTATCCGTGTCAAAGCTCATCGATGCGTCGTTCCCAACATCCACCGTAATCGCACGGGCCGCCAGAACAATTGGCTGCGGCGCCGGCGTATTCGCGCCGCGCCGGGATGTCGGGCCCGCGCCACGGGCGGCAGCGGCCCGCGGAGGATTAACAGTGAGACTCGATGAATAAAATGGCCTGTAATCCATCGTCATCCCCGGGCTCGCCGGGCGCGTTGCACCGCGTCCACCTCGGTTCTGCTGAGCAAAACCCCCGAGTGGCGTGGCCAGTAGCGAAACAAACGCGATGGCGATGTGGGACCGACGGATCAAACGCGGCATGGATTCTCCCTTAGCAGTCTTAGCAACCGAGACTCAGGTATCTATGCCCCGAACGATAAGTCGTTGCAGCCGCCTTGGCGAGCTTCGTTCAGCAACCATATTTGATGCCGCTAAAAAACACCTGCCTACCGAAGCATCCACGTCAAAAAACCCTATTGCTGCGGCGCATCCACCCACCTCACCCATTCCACCACCCCGCTGGGCGGCAACGGCGCTACCCCCAACTGCCGCAGCATGTTCAAACACTGCGCCCGGTGATGCATCGCATGAGTCGTCACATGTGTGATAACCGCGCCGCGGGTGAATGTGAAAACTTTTCCCCCGCGCGTCCGCGTAAAGGTCTCGTCGAGCGGATGAGCGAAAATGGTATGAACCAGATCCGCCGAGATTTCGTCCAGCAGAGTCAGTAATTCATCGGTGGTATGCTGCGAATTCTCCAGCCTCGCCCGTTCCTCCCGACCCGCCAGCGCATCCCCCCAATTCCGCATCGACCCCAGGATGTGCGTAACCGTATCGTGCAACGATCCCGGCCCCATCTCAAACCGCCGATGAAACTGCTCCGGCGTCAGCCGGCCGCACGCCAAAATCATCTCCCGATTCGCCCATTGATTATGCTTCAAAAGAATTTCAAGTGGATCGCTGGTCATGGAAACGATTTTCGACTTTCAATCGCAACTGACAACTGACAACTGACAACTGACAACTGACAACTGACAACTGACCAAATCTCAAATCTCAAATTCTGAAATCCAAAATCTCAGACAATAATTCTCGATCCCTGCTGCTGCTGTTCCTGCTGCTGATTCACCTGATCGATGTGCCCCCGCGTCCCCGCCTGGAAAGTAGGAATCGAAAGCGACTGCAGCCGCTCGGCTGCCAGCTCCGGAGGCACCACGCGCAACTCTTCACTCTGCACCGCCACCTCAATCGATTCATTCGCCTTGCCCCGATAAATCCCTTTGTTCGGCGAAACATCCCCAAAGTGCCGGCCCACCGCCACCTTGATGAAATTGCCGCCCACGATGCAATTGTTCGCCGGATCGAACCCAATCCATCCCGCCGAAGGGAATAGCAATTCACACCACGCATGCGTCTGCGTGAACCCGCGGTATTTCTCCGCATCCGGATGAATCAATCCGCTGACGTACCGGGCGGGAATATTCAACGCCCGAGCCATCGCAATCATCAGGTGGCTGAAATCCTGGCACACCCCGTAATTGTGCTCGAGGATTTCCGTAATCGGGCTGGCGGCGGTGGTCACGCCTTTCTGATACGTGAACCGATCCGCGATCAGATGCAGCATGCACAGGGCAAGCTCGCCAAGCGACATCCCTTTTTCCGCCCCCAGAACATCCACCACTTCCCGAAGCTTGGGACTGTCCTGAATCGGCCCGCCAAATTGCAGGTAATCCCACGTGGCATAATCGTAGCTTCCCGCAGGGGCCGGCCACCGATCCAAAAACCGCTCGGGCTGAACCCGAATCCGATCCGTTTCAACCACGCTGGTGGCGACGATGCGAATATGGTCATGGAACGAATTAACCGTGAACGCATGCACCGAATTGCCAAGCCAATCAAAGTAGCTGAACGCATTGGTAGGCGGACCCACCCCAAGCGTAAACGACAGCCGGTGCTGGTCCTGCTCCTGCCGAGGGGCCATGCGCAATTCCATGACCGATTCACTGATCAGGTCAGAATAAGTCAGATCGGTTTGATGAACGAGTTTCAAAAGCATGTGCGATCAATGCAAAAAGTAAGATTTCTGAACAGCCCCAGCGGTTTCCGTAATCAGCAGACGGATCTTCTGAAGGTAAGGCGACAATCCATCCGCCAGAATCTCTCCAATCTCCGCATACTCAAGCTGCGCATCCAGCCGCCCCAAAACCCGCTCCGCGGGATCAATCGCCAGCACATTCACCTCAGCGCGGATGCTCCCGATCGCCTCATGAGCCATCGCCACCGCAAACCGAATGCTTCGCGGATAATGCCGCTCGAGAATCAGGAACGATGCCACGCGTAGCGGATCCATATCCCCCACATGCCGCCGGCGATACGCCTCCAGCGAACAGCAGCATCGCAGCACCGCCATCCAGTGAATATTCCGCAGAGCCCCCTCCAGCCGCTGCTCGGCCGACTGAAGAATCCCGTACTTCGTCTCGACGATCCCGCAACTCACGTCAATGCGTTCGAGATATTTTCCCAGCTGCGCAAACTGCCAGCGCTGATCGTGATCCAGCGTCTGATCCGTCAAACCCTGGAAAAGCATCGAAGCGTTCATCACCTGCCGGTAAAAATCGTCCGGCGATTCCTCGAAGCGCGCCGACGCTTCATCCGCGCGGATCGACCAGTACAGCGTGTTCACGCATTCCCACATCTCCGCCGAAATATTCTCGCGAATAGAGCGGGCGTTTTCCCGCGCACGCGTTACGCACGTGAGCAGGCTGTTAACGTTATCCGGATCGAAAGTCATGTAGCGCGGGATGAGCGCGCCCGCTCCGGCCTTGGTCGTCGGCTGCGGCGCTGGGCTGCGCATGATCGTCAGCACACTGTTCCATTGCTTTTCCTGCAACTGTGGAGACAAATCGCCAACATCCACCAGCAGGTTTGAATTAACCAGCAGCAATCGAGCGACGTGCTCAGCGCGTTCAATGTACCGGCTCATCCAGTACATCGAATCGGCGTCGCGCGCCAGCAACGGCCGGCTTGCCGGGTGCTGGCTGAACTTCTTGACGCTGAGCAATGGAATCTGACTCATGTGTATTTTAAGGCCAAGCCCCGGTCAGTCTCCATTGACGCCTGCGTGAACCGCTTGCGGAAGCGCGGCTTCGGATGATCCCGGCGAGCCATCATCCTCCTCCAGAACCCACGTGTCCTTACTCCCGCCCCCCTGTGAGCTGTTCACCACCAGGCTGCCTTCCCGAAGCGCCACGCGCGTGAGCCCGCCCGGCATAACAATGGGCTTTTCCCCCATCAGAATGTACGGCCGAAGATCCACACGCCGTCCAGCGAATCGATCGTCGATCAAGCTCGGGTGCTGGCTCAATTCAACGATCGGCTGCGCGATATAATTACGCGGGTCGGCTTTGATCTTCTCCGCGAATTCCTCTCGCTCGGCGTTGGATGCCTGATGACCCATCAGCATCCCGTACCCGCCCGATTCATTGGTGCTTTTCACAACCAGCTGATGAAGGTTTTCCAGAACGTATTTGCGATCGGGTTCTTCCGCGCAGATAAACGTCCGCACGTTGTCCAGAATCGCATCCTGGTTTAGATAGAACTTGATCATCGCCGGCACGAATGGATAAATCGCCTTGTCATCGGCCACCCCCGTGCCCGGCGCGTTGACCAGTGCAAGATTCCCGCTGCGGTACGCGTTCATAAGGCCCGGCACACCCAAACCGCTGTCAGGCCGAAAGCAAAGCGGGTCGAGGAAATCATCATCCACCCGGCGATAAATCACATCCACCCGCTTGAGACCAGCGGTCGTACGCATGTATGCGAACGAGTTCTCGACAATCAAATCCCGCCCCTCGACCAGCTCCACACCCATCTGCCGCGCCAGAAAGCTGTGCTCAAAATACGCCGAGTTGTAAACGCCCGGCGTCAGCACCACGATGCACGGATCCTCCGCCCGGTTCGGCGAAACATATTTAAGACACTGAAGCAGGTTATACGGGTAATCTTCAATTGCCCGCACCCGATAAGCAGTGAATAGCGACGGAAAAACGCGCTTCATGATGGCGCGGTTTTCCAGCACATAACTCACCCCGCTGGGCGTCCGGCCATTGTCTTCCAGCACGAAATACTTGCCGTTACGATCGCGGATCAGATCCGTTCCGCAGATGTGAATGTAGATATTCCGCGGCACGTTGACGTGAAACATCTCCCGCCGAAACATCTTGGCCGCGTAAATCAGCTCTGGCGGAATAATCCGCTCCCGCAGGATGTGCTGCTCGTGATAAATGTCCTGGCAGAAGAGATTAAGAGCGGTAATCCGCTGAGCCAGCCCCCGTTCAATCAATTCCCACTCGTCGGCCGGAACGATACGCGGCACCAGATCAAACGGGAAAATCTTCTCTACGCCCCGCTGATCGCTGTAAACCGTAAAAGTAATGCCCTGATTGCGGAACGTAACGTCCGCCATCCGCACCCGGCGAGCAAACGCCGCCGGCCCCATCCCCTGCAATCGCTCGGCAACCGCGCGATAGTGCGGCCGAGGTTCGCCGGGAGTGGCAAACATCTCGTCAAACAGACCATCAACTTCGTATTTCTCAAACATTCAGGGCGATCCGATCTCTCGTTTCGACCCTCGCGCCGGACGCAGATTCTAAGGATTGCCCAATTCTTGGCAAGGCACCCTCACGTCACCGCATAATCATGCCACCGCCCCCGTCTTACCCGCCACCGCCGTGCCACATTCCGGACAAACGCCGCTTATGTTGCCTGTAAGATTGTAATGGCAAGTAGGGCAGCAGTCGGCGGTGGCGTTGTTTTCGACGGGTGAGTCCCCAGATCAATGGCATTGTCGCACATGCGAGGACGATGAACCAGTATGGAATCGTCAGGTTCCACACGCGAGCGTTACTGTGGTCGCTATCGCGCAGATATCAAAACCCGGCGAACCCATCGGAAATATCACCCGTCGCATCGGGGTTGCGTGACAATGAATCTTCAGACTGAACCCAGACAATTAAGCCTTTGTCGGAAAGCCGTATGCCGCAGGAGGGTTCCGTGCTTCGTAACTCTAGGTCATAAAACGCGTCATCGCGGCCCCGCAGCCAAAGCATCACCGTAGCCACGCACAGCAGTAGTGACAGGACCGACGCGAAAGTGATCAAGCCGCGACGCACGGCGGGATTCTACCAATGGTAATAAGGGAAGCCCGTGCTGCGTCAGCGCGATAAGCTGACCCAGGCCGTGCTTAACGGCCGACTAAGCGGTCTCGATAGGACTGAGCCGTCTCAATCGCTCTGGAGATTCTGCGACACCACGCGATCTTTCCGAAAGTGTCAAACCAAACCATTCATCATCAATTTTCATATAGGCATTTTCAGGGCCGATTCGATAAAAGTACGACTCCGCATCCAGATCGCGCTGACCGGGCTTACCCAGTATGTCCAAGACTTCACTTCTGCTTTTTCCCATTTGAACATGGTGTTCAAAGAGTTCCTCTAAGAGACTGTCTCATAAGTAGTTTTAACCGGCTTTGCGATACTCGAACTCCGC
>DAIRGS010000488.1:0-2286 GCA_036794395.1 Tepidisphaeraceae bacterium
CCCACTCTCCCCCTCGCCCACTCTCCAATGCCCTTCCGCACCACCTCCACCGAAAACAGCGGCTCCGGCCTCTCCGCCGCCAACTTCTCAACCTCCGCCACGACCGCCGCGATTTTCCCGGCCACCATCTCCCTCAGATCAATCGTGGGCCGAACAACCAGCAGTGCAATCCCCTTCTCCTTCGCCTGTTCCACCACCCCGATATCGAACCCCGTGTTCGTAATCAGCATCGCCTTGTGGGCGCCGATGTCCCGCCAAACGCCAATCAGCGCCATCATCTCCGGCAACGTCACCGTCTGATTCCGCCACTTCGCATTGGCCAGCACCTTGTACGTGCACACCCCGTCCGACGCCTCCCAGTACAAATCGACCTGATGCTTAAGCTTATGCCACTGGTTCGACAGCCCCGCCACACTCCCCGAATAAATCTGCTCGATCGGCAACCGGTAAATCCTCGAAATCGCGTGCCGGCATATCCCCTCATACCGCTTCCCCATGTGCTGATGATTTGTGCTCATTCCCCCACCCTAACGCGAACCCAAACAAAATGCTAACAAAAATTCCGCCCGATTCGCGCCCCTCCCCTCCACGACCCCAACAGCACTTCAAACTCGTCATCACGCCCCACTCGCAAAACAAACCCCCGCGCCGATTCGGATTGTCTACTTACTCCTGTCCCCTGCTCAACTGCTCTCGCTCAGCGTGCCGCCCCGGTTTCTCGAGGCGCGCATTCCACCAGCCATTCCAGCAACGCCGCATCTGCGACACCCTCGATCCCACCCGTCGTCCCTCCGTCACGCTGCCCTGAGCCGAGTTGAAGCGTTCGTCCCTTCCTCCATACGACCGCCTCGACGCCCTCGCGATGGCCGTGGCGTATTGGTCCAAGACCCTCGCCGTGGAGACTCCAGAAGGTCGTGCAGAAGAAGCGTGACGAGATGATGCAGGCCGAGCTTGAGCGGTATATGGTCGCCGCCATCGGTCACAAGCGGAAGGGGCGGATGTACGCCACGACGATGCACGCACGGTGAAACGAAAAATGCCCCTGACCTGTTCGATACAGGCCAGGGCCTCTTGTTCAGGTCGCCCTCTTTAGGCCTTTCGTCGTAAACCGATTTAGCCTGCAAGGATGGGGGAGATACTCCGTCTTATTCGTAACGGCGTTGCAACAGTTGTCCGGTGTTCGCTGTCAGCGCATTGGCCTGCGAACCGAGGACTGTCCCGCCCTATCGTGGTCCGGTATGGGCATCTGTTTGGAGAACTGAATGTCGTTAAGGCTAGAGCGTTTGGGTGCCGTGGTGGTCATCAGCGCCCTTGCATGGATGACATCGCGTTGTGACGCTCGCGACTTCACTCCAGGTGAACTGGGCGACGCCATCGCCGCCGCGGAAGCACAGTATAGCGACCTAAGGGAGTCGTATGAAGTGTTTCAGCCGCAACTTGACGTAGCTCCGCGACAAAAGGTGCTCGGTTGGTTTCGGACGGATGTAGGTCATCTCAAGGGGGTTGACGGGCTTGAATTAGTCGAATGGAAGAAGTTCCCTTCAAAGTCCTCAAGGCCGGACGACGCGTCACGGTCGAGGCGTGAATTGCCCGGCGCGATTGTGGATCGGTTATATAGCTTTGACGGAAGCTCCACCTTAGTTCTCGATCGTCTGCCAAACGCTCAGGGAGAACTGGTCGCGGTTCTCCTTGGGGGAAGTCACCGCGAATGGATACCAAATGAGGTAAAAACACCGCATGAACTTACGTGGTACGTGTCATACCCGAAGAGTTCCTTTGCGGCATGGATTCAAAACGCGGCTGCTTCGCACACCCATTGGAAAGTCGAAGACCAGCACTCAAAAGATGTGGAGGGTCTGGAGACCGTCAAACTGGCAGGAGTCCAAGGCGAAAAGCCGCGTCGCGTGGAGATTCGGCTTTGGATAGCGCCACTGCGTAATTTCATACCCGTTAAAGTTGTTGTCGTGCCAGAGGTTAATACCGCACTTGGTCACGCTCATGAACTCTCCGAATTGCGGCAGCTCCCTAACGGGTTGTGGTACGCCGGCCGAATCACGGTGACCTATGGCCACGAGAACTGGAGCGAAGTCTATGATGTTCGGTCAGCGTCAACGGAGAAAGTCGCGGCCAGTGAATGTCATGTCACGATCCCCCCTGGGACCGCGGTCAAGGATCAGATCAACAACATCTTCTTTCGTACGCCCAAGACTCCGGCGACTCAGCCTCAAAGTCGTCCTTCGGGAACTCAAAACGGGACGGGGAACTCAAAACGGGACGGCTCTGAAT
>DAIRGS010000488.1:2296-2822 GCA_036794395.1 Tepidisphaeraceae bacterium
TGAATTTCCATTCAGAGCCGTCCCGTTTTGGTTTCCCGCTGCCGATGGCGCGCGAATCTGGGCTTGGATGACGGTGCCAAATAATTCAGAGCCGTCCCGCTTTTGGGTTCCCCGCTTTTGGGTTCGGCCATAGAGGACTACCTCGTCCCAATCATCCGAGCGGCACATCACCGCCAGGATCGCGATGGCCAATATGTCGGCGAACAGATGACGGACATTGTGCCGTCGAGGATCTTTCAAGTCAGAGAAACAGCGCAAAAAGACCACGGGCGCCCGGACGTCCATGCCAAGCTCCTTTTCAATTGAATACACTGGATTATCAACCCGAGGCCTCGGAACGAATCGACAGAATACACTCGAATCAGAGGGGGCGCAATAGCGCAAGATTTTGACAAACTACTTGCGGTCGCCCTGAGGAAGCCGCGTGTAGCGCTTGATTGTGGCGGACAACGCGAATCATCGTGTGGCACAGCCGCCCTCGGCTGTGTTCGACCGGAGGCCGAAGTCCCTCGACAAACAGCCATCC
>DAIRGS010000197.1:0-11284 GCA_036794395.1 Tepidisphaeraceae bacterium
GTGAGGGCGAATGCCAGGCGCCTCTCCTTCCAATGGACAGTGATTGCCGTTCCTCGCACAACCCCCATCTCGTCGCCAACCCAATTCGCGCAACAAAACCCGTCTCGCAACGCACCAATTTCATCAGCCCAATTGATCGACCGGGCCAAGCTCAAGCCGCCAGGACATTCGGTACTGGCCCCGCCGCCGATTCAAAGTGTGTGAAAAGTTTCTCCAGCAATCCTTCCTGAAGATCAGGCCGCGTGACCTTCGCCGGATCGATCGGCAATAGCAGATCAAACCCCGGCCCAGCCGGCGCTTCCCGGTTCACGATGATGTCGCCTCCATGCTGGTAAGCGATCGAGAACGCGCGTAACAATTCAACGCCCAGATCCGATGGATCGTGCGCCGGAAATGCAAACGGCGTGAAAAACGCCGCGATATCCTGCTCGCTCCACGGCTTCGGACTCCCCGTCACGCGAATCCGCACCCCCGGAACACCACCTACCTGCACTGCATCCGTCGTAATCACAACCGGATCCGCCCCCTCGCTCAAACGCGAAACATACGTCAGCAGGATCTTCAGCGCCGTCGTCGCATCTTCAGTCTCAAGCTTGACCTTCGTCGCATCCGTATTGAATTGCGTATCCACCGTCCGCCCCGGCAGCGCCGCCGCCGCGATCGCACGCGCCGTCAGGTCCGCGGCATTCAATTCTTCTGTGAAATTCTTGCTCGGCTCCAGCGTCGTCTGCGCCACACGATGAACAATTTGCAGCAGATGCTGCCGCTCTTTTTGCGCCAGGACCCAGAGCTGCTCGGTAAACTGCGGATCCGCTGCCAACGGATCCCCCGCTTTCGCCGCCGCTGCTTCTTCCAGAAAGCACGTCAACGCCGTCATCGAATTGCGAAGATGATGCGAGATTCCCCCCGCCATCGCCGCCAGGCTCCGCACCCGATCCGCCACAATCATCCGCTGAATCACCCCAAGCCGTTCCCTCAGCAGCGTCTCACGCTCGGCCTCATTCAGGAACAGTTCCATCGCCGCCGTCAGCGTCAACCGAAGTTCCTTCAGGTCTGCCGGCTTGGTCACATACTTAAAAATCGCCCCGGAATTCACCGCCTCAATCGCATCATCAATTTCCGAATACGCCGTGATCAGCAATCGAATAATGTGCGGCCACTTACTGCGCAGCCGCTTCAAAAGCTCCACGCCCAGCGCCCCAGGCATCCGCTGGTCGGTGATCACCACCCCGATCTTGTCCGCATCCTTGTCGAGAATCGCATTGGCATCTGCAACGTTCGTCGCGACCAGGACCTGGAAGTCCTTGTCCATCGCCTTGCGAAAGTACTTCAGCGCCTGCTCCTCGTCGTCCACGTACAGAATCGCATATTTTTTGTAGTCGTATTTGGAGCTCATGCTGCGATACTCCCCGGCGTCGGCGCCGAAGAATCCTTGAAAGCACTCGGCATGTCGGAACCTGGCGGAACCGACTTCGAAAACCCATTCGACGGCAACGGCAGATCAAAAAACACCCGCGCCCATTGCCCCTCTTCGCTCTCGATACCGATCGTGCCCCCGTGATTCTTTATGATCGTATGACAGATGCTCAAACCCAGCCCCATTCCCTGGCCAACGTCCTTGGTCGTAAAGAACGGATCGAACAACCGCGGCAGATTATCCTTCTTCACACCCGTCCCGTTGTCCTGAATCGAAATCTGCGCCCGCTCCCCTTCAACCTTGCAGCTCACCGTAATCGTCTGCTCGCGCTTCCCCTTAACCGTCTTGAGCGCCTGCGCCGAGTTCACCAGCAGATTCATAAACACGTGAATGATCTGCGTCTTGCCCGCCGCCACTTTCCCAAAATCCAACCCCTCCCGCTTCACCGGAATATCGCCCAGCTCATGCGCGGTCAGCCGCATCGCGCTGGTCAGCGCTTCATCCACGCTGAATTCCTCGCGATCCGTCGCCTTTGTCGGATAGGCAAACGTCCGCAGATCCGAAATCACGCCACGGATCCGCGTCATCCCCTGACCAATATCCTTCAGCGTATCCTGAAGATCGCTGTTGTCCCCCGCTTCCTGCTCGGCCATCTGTAGCGCCATGAACGTGAAGTTCAACGGATTATTGATCTCATGCAGCAGCCCGGCAGACAGCTTGCCCAGCGCGTTCATCTTCTCGGATTGCACCAGCTGCACTTCCGTATCCTGGAGCTTCTTGATCGTCGTCTCCAGCTCCTGATTCCGATTCCGCACCTGCTCTTCCAGCTCCGCCGATCGCAGCAAATTCGCCAGCCGCGTCTGAAGCTCCACGGTACTGAACGGCTTAGTCAGGAAATCATCCGCCCCGCGCTCCAGCGCCGTCAGCTTCGATTGCTCATCCACTCGCGCCGTCAGCAACACAATCTTGATATTCTTCGTGCTTTCGTCGCTCTTCAGCGCCTTACACACATCCAACCCATCCATCCCCGGCAACATCAAGTCCAACAGCACCAGGTCGGGCTTGCGCGTGCGCGCCATCTCGAGCCCCGCCAACCCGTCCGCCGCCTGAATGATCGTATGATCCCGCGCCAGCGCATCGACCAGGAAACGCCGCATGTCATGCTCATCATCCACGACCAGCACCAGGTGCTCACCGCTGCCAATTGATTCACTCGTGGCCGGCCCATCCACCGGCATCTGCACCGCCCTATTCGCTTCCCGATAAATATCCGCAATCGGATCAAAAACCGGGGCCGCCGCATCCCCCCCAACCGGCGCAGTCGCCGCCGCGGCGATCGCCTCGTCAGCCTGGGGCGCAACCGGTGTCCCCGTCACAGGCAGCTTTGCCGTGGTGTCGATCGGAAGCTCAATTCGGAATGTCGTCCCCTTCCCCAACTGGCTCTGTGCCGCCAGCCGCCCGCCATGCTGCTGCGCCAGATCGCGCGCCAGCGCCAGACCGATACCCACACCCTGATACTTACGCGTGGATGAACCATCCACCTGATGGAATCGATCGAAAATGTGCGGCAAGCTCTGCTCGGGGATACCAATTCCCGTATCCTCGATCTCCACAATCGCTAGCGCTTCCGACCGGGACATCCGCACCGAAATGGATCCATCCTTCGGCGTGAACTTGATCGCGTTCGTCAAAATATTCAGAACAACTTTTTCCAGCCCTGACGGATCCCCCTGCACGATCATCGGCGTCTTCTCAAACTCCACATTCAGCGCCAAACCCTTGACCGTAGCCAGGTGACGCATCGAATCCGCCATCGCCGGCACGAACACCGTCAGGTCGATCGGCTCACGTCGAAGCTTCGCACGCCCTTCTTCAAGGCGCACGATATCGAGCAAGTCGCTGATCAATTTAAGCAATCGAAGGGCGTTCTGCTTCGCGGTCGAAAGCGCGTCGCGCGTGCGCTCCGGCAACCCAGCCGCTGTGCGCAGCACTTCTTCCAACGGAGAAATGATCAACGTCAGCGGGGTTCGCAGCTCATGGCTGATGTTCGCAAAGAACGCGCTCTTCAGACGGTCCATCTGCGCCAACTGCTCATACGATGCATTGAGCTGGCCATTTCGCTCGTCCAGCTCATGCCGCAGTCGGAAATCCTCAAACCGGCGTCGCGAGCTGTAATGGCACGCCGTCACGCAGACGATCGCCGTCAATGAAAGAAAGTAGACGTTGTTGAATAACGTCCCGATCGAGATTCCGCTCGCTCCGCGGTGTTGGATGAAATGCGCCCCGCACGCCACCGCATACGTCAGAAACACGCACGCGCAAAACACCCCCGCTTGCCGTGATGTGTACGGCACCAACAAGCACGCCGCCAGCATCACCAGATTCAACCCCGCATAGTAAGGCGACAACGCCCCCTCCGACTGATAAATCATCCATGAGATGACCATCGCCGGCAGCATCACCCACGCACTACCCAGGAACTTGATATGCCTGCGCCCAAACCCTGTAAACAAAACCAGAAAAAATGGGATCAGAAATAAATCGTGGAGCAGACGTGCCGTCAGAATCCGCCAGAACAGACCCGGATATACAAAGTAATCCAGGCTGAACCCGGCCGGCACCAGCATCAAACACAGGGTACATCCAACTTTTGCCTGTCGAACCCACAGATTTCGATTGAAGTCCTGATAAGCCTCGGCCAGTGAGATCGGGTTGGTCTGCTCCAAGGCTTTCATTTCCAGATCACTCCCGCTTGCGAATCTCCAGGAACACGTTCACGCCCGTCGCTTCCGTGTTCACCAGCCGCGATCCCAACTCAGGATCGGTCAATGAGAGCATCTCGCTCTCGGTCCTCATAATCAGATGCCACTCGCACAGGTCCTCCATGACCGCGTGAATCCGATGACGCGGATGCACGTTCGTCGCCATCAAGAACCCGCCCGGCGCCGTCCACGTCGACAGCATCTCGAGCAACCGCCGGCACACCTTGTCTGACATGTAGTCAAACAAACCCGCGCAATAGACGAAGTCGTATTCGCCCATCGGCGTCGTCGACGCGCCGCGCTTCTTCACCGCTTCCCTCAGCAAGTCGTTAATCGACATCTGAAGGAATCGAACCGGAGTTTTACGTCCGCACTCCGTCGTCGCCGTATCAAGCTGCCGGCGGGTGTACTCAATCGTCTCGGCGTTAAAGTCGAGCAGCGTGAACTCACACTCATCGCTGATCGCCTTATCCCGGATAAACCGCTCAATCTCGTGCGCCGGGCCGCATCCCAGATTCAAGACCCGCAAAGGCCGGCCAGTTGGCACAACCCTGCGTGCTTCCTTAACGAGGTAATCGACCATTCTGTCTATGCGGTTTCGATGTGCTTCACCAAGATCCAGTCGCAAAATCGAAGAATTCACGATCTTTGCATACGTACTCGGACCTTCCATCCGGTTTCGCAGCAGCATATTGACCATTTCGTAATCCCCGGCATACCCCAGCGGCTTGGTATACGTCCGGTGAACGAATGGGCTGCAAAGCATTAGTGGATGAAGCTCACGCTGCGCAAACTGCCGGTGCAACGCCGTCTGATCCGGCCCGATCTCCTGCCAGGCCTTCTCCCACTTACTAAATAGAGCCAGAAGCCGCGGCTGCACTGTCTGAAAAAGCTGCTCGACGCGATCATTCCCATCGCGCGAAATTTCCCCGCTCAAATCCATCGGAGCCACCCACCGGCTCAATCGATCCAGAAACGACCGGATGCTCGTGATCGCAATCTGTACGTCCGGTAACAGCTCCTGCGTGTCTTCCCAGTTCCATTCCAGGCTCGTCGTATCCGCCCAGCCATCCGACCCCGCATCACGCTCGGCCATCGCCGCCCACGTCCCCAGCGGGGTCGCGGTGATAATCAGCATCATCCCCGTCGAGAGCACGCTCTCCACAACCGCACCGCCGCTGTACAACCGATACCCATCGCGCAGCAGCGTCAAACTCGCAAGAGACTCGCCCTGTTCCACCACCGCATAAGGACTGTAAACTTCAAACACAATCGCATCGCGCGTGATACGCACAAGCGTCCCCCTAAGCTCAACTCCACCTGCATTGCGAAACACAACCCCGCTATCCGTTCTGATGACTGTGGCTTCCATTACAAATCACTCCATTCCTGCGTCACCGCAGAGTGCGCGCTGGCTGGCCCTGCCGCGACGAACGCCAAGCGCGAAGCGCCCCAGCACTCAATTCACAACCCTTGTTTTCACGGAGCAGCGCAGCCCGGCGATGTGATACGCCTACTCCCACGACCCGCGATCATTAATACCGAATTTTCGAAGCAGCACAAATTCGGCCCCAAACTTCGACAGATTCCGCTCCAAAGTGATGTGCATAACTCTCAAATAGTCCCACCTTCACATCGACTCAAATTGATGCTTTTTGTCGGACCTTGCCCCGCCAAAAAATATTCGGACCTGCACGCCAATCTCCTACAACCAGAAAATACGCCGCGTCAGTTAAATCCACTCCCATCCATACCGATGAACACCAACGTTGCTGGGCGTCACAATTTGCCCAGCTTAACGCCACGGCGCTGCACCAACCGCGCCACTTGGCATTTCGCGTTTGGTTCACAGGGAAGACTTATGTCAATCCTATCGCGACGTTCGCTCATCGGGCTGTGTTTCGCGCCGCTCCTCGTCCCGGCAATCGTCAACGCCGGAGCCATCGACGTTCCACAACAGGGAGCGCGCGCCTCCGGCCAGGCCGAAGCCTTCGCCGCCCAGGCCGATGACCCATCCGCAATCTGGCATAACCCCGCCGGCCTCACTCAATTGCACGGCACCTATCTTCAGGATGGCGGCACCCTCGTGCTTCCCTTTTGGAAATTCGAATCCGCAAACGGCGCCGGCAGCCAGACCATGCGCATGCCCTCCATCCTCCCCCAGATTTATCTGGTTTCAGATCTGGGCACCGAAAACCTGCGCGTCGGACTCGGCGCCAACAACGTCTTCGGATTGAACGAGGATTGGAAGAATGACGGGCCCCTCACCTCCATCGTCACACAGGCCCACTTGTTCTGCTACAACATCGCCCCGTCCGTCGCTTATCAAATCAACCCGCATCTCTCCCTCGGATTGGACCTGAACGTTTATTGGGGCGATCTGGAACTCACGCGCCGCGTCCCGCTGGGCCCCGGAATGCAGGACGGCACCTTCCACTTCCGCGGACAGGACGCCGCCGTCGGCGCAACCCCCGCCGTCATGTGGAAAATCGATGAACGCAACACCATCGGCGCAGTATATCGGTCCCCATTCGAATTCGCATTCACCGGCAAAGCGCGCCTCAAAATGAACGAGGCGCCTGAAGTCGGCCCCAGCCACTCTCACGTCAAGATGCGCCTCCCGCAAATGGCAACCCTCGCCTACGCCTTCCGCCCCATCCAACCCTGGAAAATCGAAGCCGATGTCGTCTGGACCGATTGGGACATCAACCGCAACACCGTCCTCACCTCCACCAACGCCGCCTTCCGCCAAACCATCAAGGACGACTGGATGTCCGGCTTCTCCTTCCGCCTCGGCACCCAGTACGACCTCACCAAAAAGCTCTCCCTCCGTGCCGGCTACGCCTTCGGCCAGAACGCCGTCCCCTCCTCGACCTTCTCCCCCCTCGTCCCCGATGCCAACTACCACCTCCTCGGCCTCGGCCTGGGCTACGCCCTCAACGACTGCCTCACCGTCGACGTCGCCTATCAATACATCTTCCGAGAAACCCGCCATATCAACAACGGCTCCGCCGTCGACGGAAAATGGTCCAATATGTTCAATGAACTCATGCTCTCCGCCACCATCAAGCTCTAACCCGACCACCACGGGACGGAGAACAACACAAAGAGCGGGCATCAAAAAAGCCCAGCCAGAAATGGCTGGGCTTTCCGCACATTACGAAGACACCTTTTTAGGATCCGCCTCCCAAACCAAGAAAGCCCCAGGACGCCGTCCTTGGGCCGCCCCGCCCACCATCGCTCCACGCACGATCGCCCCCGCACACCCCCCCAACCCTCTCACTCAATAATCGAATAAACCCCATCCGTATCCGAGATGCTCTTCGCCGCCACGAGTTTGCGCAAAGCCGCCGCCACAAGCCTCGGCAAATTCACCTTAATCGGAATCGAACCCGCCAGCGCCTTGCGCACCGAAACCAGCAGTACCAGCATCCGCATTTCCCCACCGGCCAGTTGTTTCAATATGACGCCGTCAAGCTGTTCCGCGTTGCACATCCCGACATCATACACTAATCCAACCGCGACGGGACCTTTGTAACGTAAAACGTTGGCCGCTTCAGTCAATTTGCATCCGCCAGCTCATCGGTTGACCCGTCCGGTTCTCTCGGAATCGCGCACCACCGACTCAATTCACGCTGCGCCGCCTCCACCCCGAAAGCGGTGTCCCATCCCGCAAGGCCCCCACGCCGGGGTATCGGTACTTCTCTGATCTATGCTCGAACGGTCTACTCACTCCTTTCTACCGTTCTCCTGCTCTCGCGCAGCGTGCCGCCCCGGATCCTCAGAGCGCTGCAATTCTCCTCGCCAAACCACCATAATACTGATTTCACCTGCCGCCCAGACGGCCGGATCAGCGCCGAATCACGCACGGTCATTTAGGCTTCCATCTCAAATATGGCGATCGACCCCAAGCCACCCCAAGCCAGCACCCTACAAAAACAATGCACAGCGCAAACGAAGCGATCGATGCCGCCTTGATTATCCGCCGCACCAGTCCAATCCTGACCCGCATCAGCCCTCCCTCAACCACCATATAAATCCCGACATCCACTACCCTGATTGTACCTCGTCCTTTTAAGGGAACGAAAAGCACGCACCTTCAACTAAGCACATCAACCCACCCCCAAGCAGCAATCCCATCAAAAACCACCGGCTGCGCGGCCGCACCCTCCACATGCGCACCGCCAATACCAACGCAATGACGGCAACCCCCACAAACCCAATTCCCAACGCCCTCCCCAATCCCGTCTGCGACTTCGAACCCGGCCCCGGAAAATTCGGATTCGCAGGGAAAAATGCCACGACCCCAATCCCGCACACCACCGCAATTCCAGCCAACAGCCCCGACATCACACCCACCGTCGCCGCCCCGGGTTTGGTCGGCTCAGGTTGCCGGTAGTCGAGCAGGCTCGGCGGAACATCTGGAATTTCATCCGCCATCACCAGCCTCCGCCCGAATCAGTGCCCACTACATTTTGCGATAATCAATATCGTCAATGCGATTCCAATGATCAGTGCCGACATCAACGCAGTGATCACACCATACCCGTAACCCTTATATCCGCGCGCCAGGCGAAGCCAGAGCGCAAAGCCAAGTATCCCGACCGTGCCATAGGCCCAGATGATGATCGCCTGCGTCCACACATTCGCGAAACCTGAGGCTCCAACAAACCACAGGATCGAAAGAACGATATACCCCGCAAACCCGACAAACATGCGCCCCCCGCCACCGCCATGCAGCCTCTGGAAGGTTCCGTTCGCGCCGGTGCCCGGCCATACTCCATCGCCAAAGGCGCTAGCGGCGGAATCGCCGGCTGCTCGCCCGGTTGATCTTGCGATCTCGGTACTTGTTCAGACTCCTCACTCATCCTCACCCCGCTCCGCCTCAAGAAATCCCCAGCTGAACCACGCGCTCTCGCAGCCGGTCGAGTTTTGCCTCCTTCCCGTCCCGATAAAACATGTTGAACGTGTCGAACGGAATGATGCGCCCGTCAGGATGGACAATATGCACGCAGGTTTTTTTGACAGAGCGCACGTCAAAGTTATATGCATCCAGAAACTGCATGATAATTACCCGGAACACATTCGCATAAGTAACGTCCGGCGGCGCCTGCACCAGCGGCAGGCAGCACAGCAGTTGCTTAAGAGACCACGCCGACGATTCAGGCGAAGCAGCCGTGGAAAAAAGCTTGAACAGCTCCCCGCGCACGGCATCATTTTGCTCGTACATAATCGTGTTGCCCTCGCCATGAAGCAGCAGTTTGGGATCGAGCATGCCCGTCAGCGGGATGATCTTTCCATCGAGCTTGAGCGCGTACGCCATCGCCAGGCAGTCCGGATGGCACGGAACCGGCACGACATCGCTCGGCTGAAACAGCGGAAACTGCTTGAGAATCTGCTGACGAACTTCGCCAAGGGTCAGCCGGTCGCGCGCCGGATCAAACGCCTCCAGTCGCCCCGCCGCCTGGATCGGCTGAAACGTCACGCCGCGAACGCAGCGCTGCTTCGTGGCGAAGTCAAGAATCTCGCCGATCTCATGGTCGTTGAGCCCTTTCTTGAGCGTGACGACGAGGGTCGTCGAGATGTTGTGTTCGTTGAGTCGATCGATCGCCTTCGCCCGAACCTCGCGAAGATCCGCCCCGCGAAGCGCCCGCAACGGCCCCGGCTGCAGTGAATCAAACTGCAGATAAACCTCAAACCGCGGCATGTAATCCGCCAGCCGCTTTGCGAACTCCGCATCCCTGGCAATGCGAACGCCATTTGTATTGATCATCAGATGCTTGATCGGCCGGCGCTTGGCCGCGTCAAGAACGGCAAAAAAATCCGGATGGATCGTCGGCTCGCCCCCACTGATCTGCACCACGTCCGGCTCACCCTCGTTGCCAACAACGCAGTCAAGCATGAACTCAACCTGCTCCAGCGAGCGATGCGTAAGCCGCTGCGGCGAAGACTCGGAATAACAGATCGGACACGTCAGGTTGCACTGATCGGTTATCTCGATCAGCGTCAGGCAGCTGTGCTGCTCGTGATCGGGGCACAGCCCGCAGTCATAAGGGCAACCATACTTGATCGGCGTGTTAAACTTCAGCGGCATCTGCCCAGGCTTAAGCGTCTGCCGCGACAGCTTGTAGTACTCGGCGTCGGTAGAAATGAGCACCTTCTGGAACCGATGCGTCGGACACCATTTATGCAAATAAACGTTGTCGCCCTCGATCACCACCTTCGCCTCCACCTTCGTCAGGCAGGCGGGGCAAAGGCTGTTTGTCAATTCGTAAAAAAGGTACGGTCGGTCCGGCATGCGGAACTCGGTGTTAGAGGACGCTCGGGCTAAATCCGCCGATCGCGTAGCAACCGCCGATCATCAGGAACCAGATACCCATCGCCACGAAACATCACATGGCTTGTTCGTCGAGTGTTGTGTCGCATTCGGAAGCGCGCCCTCTTGCCCCCTCTCCCTTCGGGAGAAGCGAGCGGAATTGGCGACTGCCCGCGAGCGGGCTGGGGTGAGGGCGAATGCCAGGCGCCTCTCCTTCCAAATTCACCCGCCGTTCATCCAGTGCCACCGATTTAACTGATCTTACAATCCGATAGAAAATGAGTGCAGCGCCGATAAACGATGCAATCTGAATCGCACTCAACCCCAGATAAGGCTTCCACGTCGGTTTAATAAACTCAACGCCAAATCGCCAAACCAAATACGACCCCAGAAACACCCCAAAAACCCGGCCATTCACCCGAGGCTTTCGCACCCAGGCCAACAGCGCGATCGCCAGGATCAAAAGAAAGACAACGTCATAGAGCTGGGTCGGATGGCGCGGAATGCCGTCCCCAAAATCAACCGCCCATGGAAGCCTCGTCGGGAGCCCATACGTGTGATCTGACAACCCGGTCAGAAAGCACCCCACCCGGCCAATCGCCATGCCCAGCATAAGCGGAAACACAAACGCATCCCCCGTCGAATGTCCCACGCCTACCCCACGCTTCCGCGATCTCCACCCCCGCCCATCCGCCCAGAAGCCCCCCAACGATCGTCTTCCCCGCCAGCCAGGTGCCCGGCTCCAAACGATGCTGCCAAAAATCCGGCAGCGACTCCACAATCGCCAGA
>DAIRGS010000197.1:11294-13178 GCA_036794395.1 Tepidisphaeraceae bacterium
CGCAAGACCCTTCGACCCAAATAGCGCCCCCACCACCGCCCCCACCAGCACCACCAAAGTCTGCTCCATCGTCGTCCGCGCCCCAGGGAACCGAGATCGCGTAAGCCGGTAAAGTTGAAACCCCGCGCAATACCCAATCGCCTCCAGCACCATATGCGGGTGCAGCCGATGCCCGAAAACGTTGACGTACACCGGAAAGGTCATCGTGCGCCCACGCCCAAACCCACATCATACCCACACTTCCTCGATACAATGAACCCTGTTGCCAATTCATTCCCCGTCCGCCCTCCCGGCCAGTAAGATTGGAATGTGCGCCGCCGCCTCTTCTCCCTCGTGTCCCTGCTGTCGCTCCTACTGTGCTTGGTCACGGTCGTGCTCTGGGTGCGGAGTCCGTGGCGGACGGATGAGCTGCAATGCTCGCTCCCCCACTCGAATGTCCGACAGGTTCTGTTCGACATCAGCTCAGACAGTGGTCATCTCTATATGAATTTGGAGGTGCGTCATCCGGCGGGCCAGCGATATTTGCCCAAGGGGTACAAGTGGTACCTCTCCTCACGATTCAGATGGGTGTCAGGGGCCGACCACCTGACGTGGGAGCGATTTCTTCAGGGCAATCTTCCATTCTTTCAGCCGAAGCATTTCGCCGGGCTGGGCATCATTTGGCGCTGGAATGGCCCCGCGCCCGGCGACGAATTAACCATGATCGGCGTTTCCGATGCCTGGACAATCGCGTTGTTCGCCGCGTTGCCGATTGGAAGAATCGCCGTCAAGCCGATCGGCATTCTGCGCCGCCGCCATCGCTCCCGGACTTCCAGATGCACCATGTGCAGTTACCAACTCACCGGCAACACCAGCGGCGTCTGCCCCGAATGCGGCACGCCGGTCCTCGTTCATGTTGGATCCTAGTCAATCCGATACCCCGGTACTTCCAACCAATCCGATGGCCGCGGCCCAATTACCCGAAGCGTTTTCCCGTCATACTCCACCCGCAAGCACCAGACGATTAAGATCACACCCGCGTTTGCCGCTGGCTTGACCGATAAGGAGTGGACGATGATTGACTTTGTTGAACTGATGGAACGCGAGGAACAACTACTTGGCGGTCGGTTGGGCGATCACATGGCCGCGAAAAAGAAATGACGCTCAGGTAAGATCGGGACCGTGCGCCGTCGCCTCTTTGCCCTCGCGTCCCTGCTGTCGCTGTTGCTGTGCGTCGCCTCGGCGGCACTGTGGATCATCGATGTACGCGCGGCAAAGAACTACTGGTTCATTGTCGACCAGCCGTCGTGGCCAACCCGACCTCATTGGGTGGATTGGTCCTTTTCGAGGTCAAGCTACATGGCGGGCTTCGATGGAGACGGATTGTTCTGTTCGCGGGATGACGTGGTATCAGAAGCGCAAATTCAGGCCGCGTATTGGCCATACAAGGAGATATTTTCGAGGGCGGAGGTGGCGGTAAAAGTCCAAAACGAAACGCCGCTCGCGGAGATCGAGGGTAAGTTGGTCTACACCAGTCGCGGATCGCTCCGTCTTTTCCCCACACGGGATTCACCCCCAGCCTTCTCGACATCCATCAGCCCGCCCCTCGGATGGGAGCGGAGATTAACCGTCTCGATGTTGATCCCTGCGATCGCGTTCCTGCTTCTGCCCGCCGTTTGGGCAAAGGCTTTCGTGCAGCAACGGCGGCGGAGACGCGCCGGCCTTTGCGCGACATGCTCCTACGATCTCACCGCCAACACCAGCGGCATCTGCCCCGAGTGCGGCACGCCCATACCGACGACCAACTAACCCCGTAATCGCCGCGCACTAATCACAAATAAATTGCCGAATGCATGCACTTCAATCCCGACAGGGCGTTCGCTCCCACCCTCCCAGCCCAACCGC
>DAIRGS010000198.1:0-13158 GCA_036794395.1 Tepidisphaeraceae bacterium
CACACTGGAAGTCATTGGTCTAAACATGACTGCGCCTCTTCTCTACTCGACGTTTAATTTCCTCTCTGTGATTTGCTCCGTGCTCTCTGTGTCCTCCGTGTCCTCTGTGGTTAATCATATTCCTCGGGGAGTGCTTGTTCACACCGTTTAAGTTTGCATTTGGGTGAGATTTCTGACTGCTCGTGTTTCGGTAGGGGCCGGGTAGGATGATTGCAAGTGGAGGCAAATCAAATGGGCATTTCTCCGATTTCATGCGTGGCATTTCTTGTGACGAGTTTGGTGGTCAATGTGATTAGCTCGGGGCAGGAAAATCGATCCGTGCTCAGGGCGGGCATTATTGGGCTTGATACTTCGCATGCGCCGGCATTCACAAAGGCGTTGAACGATCCCAAGGCGACAGGGGCGCTGGGTGGGGTTCGAGTGGTGGCGGCGTTTGCGGGGGGGAGCCCGGACATTGCTTCGAGCCGGGATCGGGTGAAGCAGATTACGGAGCAGGTTCGGGGGATGGGCGTGGAGATTGTGGATTCGATCCCGGCTTTGCTGGCCAAGGTGGACGTGGTCATGCTGGAGAGCGTGGATGGCCGGCCACATCTGGAGCAGGCGCGGGCGGTGTTTGAGGCGGGGAAGCCGGTGTATATCGATAAGCCGTTGGCGGGGTCGCTGGTGGATGTGCTGGCGATTGCGGAGTTGGGGGAGAAGCACCATACGCCGTGGTTTAGCAGTTCATCGTTGCGGTATGGGGCGAAGATCGATGCGATCAAGCGTGATGCGCGATTGGGGGATGTTGTGGGATGCGAGGCGTGGAGCCCGTGTCATCTGGAGCCGACGCATCCGGATCTGTATTGGTATGGAATTCACGGCGTCGAACTGCTGTACACGATGATGGGGCCCGGCTGCGAGAGCGTGTCGCGCGTTCAGACGGAGGGGACGGACGTGGCGGTGGGGCGGTGGAAGGGCGGGCGCGTGGGGACGTTCCGGGGAATCCGCCAAGGCAAGCAGGATTACGGGGCGGTGGTGTTTGGGAGCAAAGGGATCAGCACCGCTACAGGGTTTGAGGGGTATGTGCCGCTGGTCGAACAGATCGCGACGTTCTTCAAGACGCGAAAGCCGCCGATTGCGGTGGAAGAAACGATCGAGATTTACGCGTTCATGGAGGCGGCGGATGAGAGCAAGCGAAACGGGGGAAAGCCGGTTGCGATTCAAGAGGTGATGGAGAAAGCGCGGTCGCAGCTGAAGGCGAATGCAGGGTAATTATCGCATTTGATGAAGTCGCATGTGACACGGGTTTTCAACCCGTTCGTTCAGGGCAATCGCATATGCGCAGTGCGGGAGTGCGAGGCTCCGGCCGAGCCGCGTTTTTTGATCGAGCATAAGCTCGGCAGGAGCCTCGCACTCCCACATTTTGCGTCGGAGAGCCCATATGCGATAGCCCTGTCCGTGCGTTTGGTGTTGGGAACTAAGCGGATGTGGCTCATAGGGGCGCTTTGGCGTAGAACCTTGTCTGCACGGGTTGCAAACCCGTGTCACAAGAGACGTGCGACTTAGGAGATTTGGTGCCCGGGAATACTCAGAATGCCGAGGAGCAGCGGCTGGCCGAGGATGAACGGCGGGAGAAGAACTGGAAGCGGTGGGGGCCGTATCTAGCCGAGCGGCAGTGGGGAACGGTTCGGGAGGATTACTCCGGGGATGGGTCGTGCTGGACATATCTTTCGCATGACCAGGCGCGCAGCCGGGCGTATCGGTGGGGAGAGGACGGGTTGCTGGGGTGGACGGATCGCGAGTGCCGGCTGTGCTTTGCGGTGGCGCTGTGGAATGGAAAAGATCCGATTCTGAAGGAACGATTGTTCGGGCTATCCAATCCCGAAGGCAATCACGGGGAAGATGTTAAGGAACACTATTTCTATCTCGATTCCACTCCCACTCATTCTTATTGCAAGGCACTTTACAAGTATCCGCAGGCGGAGTTTCCGTATAACCGGCTTGTCGAGGAAAACGCACGTCGCGGCCGGAGTGAGCGTGAGTTCGAGCTGTCGGATACCGGGGTGTTTGCCGAGCGGCGTTATTTTGATGTGTATGCCGAATACGCGAAGGCGTCGGCGGATGACATCCTGATCCGAATCACCGTGGCCAATCGCGGGCCGGACGAGGCGGAGATCCATCTGCTGCCGACGCTGTGGTTTCGCAATTCGTGGTCATGGGGATGCACGCACGAGGGGTGCACGCTTAAGCCGCGATTGAAACGGCAGACGGCGACGTCGGTTATTTCTGATCATGAATCGCTTCAGCGATTTCGATTCGATGCAGGTCTGCTGAACGGCGAAGCGCCGGAATTTCTCTTTACAGACAATGAAACGAATGTGAAGCGCGTCTTTGGCGCTGAGAATCCGACGCAGTATGTGAAAGATGCGTTTCATGAATACGTGATTGGCGGCAAGACCGATGCGGTAAGCCCAAAGGGATTTGGGACGAAGGTCGCGGCGGTTTACAAAGTAAAGGTGCCGGCCGGTGGGCAGGTTTCGGTGGATCTTAGGCTGACTGATGCATCGCTGAAGATCGGGACGCCGTTCGGCAACGATTTCGATCAGGTTTTCGCCGCGCGCAAAAGCGAGGCCGATGAGTTTTATGAGGTAATTCATGGGCAGACCTCGGCCGACCAGAAGCTCGTCGCCCGGCAGGCTTATGCGGGGCTGCTTTGGAGCAAGCAGTTTTATCACTATGTGGTTGCCGACTGGCAGGATGGCGACCCGTATCAGCCTCCGCCGCCCGGTGGGCATGCGCAATCGCGCAATACGGATTGGCGGCATCTGTTTGCGCGGGATGTGATCTCGATGCCGGACAAGTGGGAGTATCCGTGGTTCGCGGCGTGGGACCTGGCTTTTCATACGGTGCAGCTTGCGTATCTCGATGCGGCGTTTGCCAAGGAGCAGTTACTGCTTTTTCTGCGCGAGTGGTACACGCATCCGAACGGACAGATCCCGGCCTATGAGTTTGCGTTTGGCGATGTGAATCCGCCGGTGCATGCGTGGGCGTGCTGGCGGGTTTACAAGATCACGGGGAAGGCGGGCTCGCGAGATACGCTGTTTCTCCGGCGGGTTTTCCAGAAGCTGTTGATCAATTTTACATGGTGGGTGAACCGCAAGGACGTCGAGGGCAAGCACGTTTTTGCCGGTGGATTCCTCGGGCTGGATAACATCGGCATCTTCGATCGCTCCAAACCGTTGCCGGGCGGCGGAAAGCTCGAGCAGGCGGATGGGACGGCGTGGGTCGCCTTTTACTGCGGGACGATGCTGGCGATGGCGCTGGAATTGGCATCCCTCGACTCCGCTTACGAAGACATCGCGTCCAAATTCTTCGAGCACTTCATCGCCATCACGGATGCAATGAACTCGCTTGGCGGATCGGGCCTCTGGAACGAGCACGATGGCTTCTACTATGACCAGCTACTGGTGGAGGGGAGGACGGTTCCGCTGTGCCTTCGCTCGGTGGTGGGGATCATTCCGCTGTTCGCAGTTGAGGTATTGGAAAACAGCATCCTCGAAAAGCTTCCGGGATTTCGCAAGCGGATGGACTGGTTCATCAAGCATCGAGCGGATTTGGCTCGCCATATTTCATACATGCAGAAGGGCGTTCATGACGGACATTCGCATTATTTATTGGCGATGCCCTCGCGTGATCGTTTGCAGCGCGTGTTGAAGTATGTGTTGGATGAAAGCGAGTTTCTTTCGCCGTATGGCATTCGATCGCTGTCGAGGAAGTACAAGGACCAGCCGGCGAATTTCAATTTCGATGGGCAGCAATATGTCGTGCAATACGAGGCGGGTGAATCGCGCACGGGTGTATTCGGAGGGAATTCAAACTGGCGCGGGCCGGTGTGGATGCCGATCAATTACCTGCTCATCGAGTCGCTGGAGCGGTATCACCATTTTTACGGCGATGATTTCAAGGTCGAGTATCCAACGGGGTCGGGGAAGGCCATCAATCTGTGGCAGGTTGCGCAGGAATTGAAGACGCGTTTGACGATGCTGTTTGCGGTAGGCGCGGATGGGCGACGGCCGACGCATGGGACCGATCCGCTGTTCGATGATCCCAACTGCAAGGACCTGGTGCTCTTTTATGAATATTTCCACGGTGACAATGGTCGTGGATGCGGCGCCAGCCATCAGACGGGATGGACGGCGCTGGCTGGGCGGTTGATTGAGGATGTCGGGGAGCGGGCGACGCGGGCGGCGCGCTCGGCGCAGGGGCGTCGGACGCAAAAGACAGCGCCAGTGGCAAAATGAGTTATGGACGAGTTTGAAGGCGGAATCAGGACCGGGAGGCACGCGACGGTGTAACTTTTTTTGTGGCGATTATGCGGCCACGCGCGCTACACCCTTTTGCTCAATGACGGGCGATCTGGTTTGCATCGCTTCCCCGGTACTCGTACACTGCAACCTCACGGCAAAGGAGTGCTCGTGCCGGGTGAGACTGAACTTCACAAGACATTGAAAAAAGAGGCGTGTCGCTGGTTGTTCCGGATGGGATATCGGTGCATCGCGGCGGAGGTGCGGTTGCCGCCACTGGGGATCATTGACGCGGTGGGCACGGGGATTTTTCGGCCTTATCACAATTATCTGGCCATTCCGCGCGATCTGCCGCAGGTTTGTTTCATTGAGTGCAAAGCAAGCCGGGCGGATTTTCTGCGCGATCACAGCAATGACGGGCAGATGATGCTGTGCCTGATGGAACGGCAGCACAATCGAAAATCCAAGCGGAGGAAAAGAAAGCTGCGGCAGTCGGTGGGACTCGGGAAATTTGCTTCTTGTTTGATGCAGCCGATGGCAAATCTTCATTACGTGATGGCGCCTTCGGGAATGCTCCAGAAGAAAGATCTGCCGCCGAGATGGGGTTTGCTCAGCTATGGGGAAGGTGGAGTGACCGTAGTCGTTCGGTCGGACTGGCAGGAGTGGGCCCGGACAGAGTACGTCGAAGGCGCGATCGCCCGCACCTTGACCGGCGACATTTATCGCGCCGATGACCGCGCGATCAATTCAGTGAATCGGGAAATCTTCGCGCAACAGCAGGTGCTTGCGAGCCGGATCCGATCAATCCGGCCGCAGATCGTTCTCGCGCCCGATCGTCAGGCGACGGCTGGATAAAGACAGTTCAATTTGCGCCGGATCTGTTCGCTATCGGCCACAACAAACAGCAGCTTGCGATTGAGATGTTGCGGAAGTTCTTCACGCGCCCGTGCTAACGATTCGGCGCTCACGGCCAACACCAGTTGATCATCCAGAATTCGAATCGGGATGACGCCGAATGCACGAGCACTCGAAGCGTGCAACGCGCCCAGACTTTGTGTGTCGACGCCGACTTCCTCAAGATCCACTGTCTGATGATTGTGAGCAAGTTGCGCGCACCAGGCGCGCCACACGTGGTCCGGCTGACACCATCCAAGACTAAGGGCGATCTCGCCAAAGCGACGGCCGGACATCAATTGATCTTCGAGAATATCCGAGACGTCGTGATTACTGAGAGGAACAAATCGCCGCAACATTTCGCCGAACGGAGCCATACTCATTTCAACCTCCGTGCGATCAGGTCGCGGTTAATGATTTCTTCACCGAAACTTACGTCATGAATGGACTCCGGGCAAAGCCCCGTTGATGTCTGATAAAAAACAATGGGGGCACCAGCGTTTCGAGAAGCTTATCCGGAATAGCGCAGGCGATTGATTGCAAAGTCTCAGGTTGGGGCTCTGTAACGAGTAAGCAGGCGGGAGATTCGATTGGCTTATTCCGCGGCGACATGTGCCGCCCTTTTCGGCAACGGAGCGGCGCATCAGCAAGACGAGGAATATCAAGAATCCGGAAACGGCGGCACAGAGAAGGAAGACATCGAAGTCAAGACATGAGGCTTTTTTATGCGTCCAAAGAAACTGTTGACGTGAATTCCACGAAGCGGTTTAAGGCCGCGGCCCATGATGAGATGGCCGAGATTTCATCCGGGCCAATGCCTATGATCCAAATTGCGATCGACCAACCCGAAAAATCTATCTCATCGAAGTCTGTCTGCTGAAAACGGAATTCAATTTGTGCGTTGGGCAAATCGCCACGCTCGGAGTCGAATCGGGCGAAGTGCCCCGCAAGCAAAAAAAACGTTCTACATCCCGGTTGTCATTCCAGTTCGCAAAGGCAAGATCAATATAGGAAACCATCTTCTGCAAATGGCTATTGGGGATAGCCGAAACGGCCTTCTCGCAGCCGAGCGTGCGAAAAGCTCCATCGGGACCATTGATCATCGCCACTGCGTTCCGAAGCTCAGGGGAGTCTTTCAGTTCAGGCAATTTGTCAATTAACTCAGGTTGCTGCCTTAAATCCACGTACACATGCCTGACGTCTTCGCCGTCCTGATGACCCGGATAAGGCAATCCCAATGTGTCGTGTTTGAAAGCAATGGCGACGTTCATCTCAACAGTTTAAAGCATGATGCTCCGAAAATGAAAACTGCCGCATGGAGCGCCATCGCACGCTTCAACGCCATGTCAAGATTGCTGAGGTGTTCGTTTTTGATCGCACTGTCGTCTAGGCCGTAGCTCAAGATCATCATCGAAGTGTCTCCTGCATTGGCGGCGCTATGGCGACCTTATCCTGACTTTTACAATTGGATGTATCGCGAGCAGTTTAACCATCACGCCAACGGCCCCGTCCAACGGAAGCATGTAGGAACTGCTGAATCGTCCTTTTTCGCATCCGATTTCGATCAACCATGCCTCTTCTTCGCGGGATCGGCCGAAACGGTTCATCACCCTGTATCGAATCTGACGGTAATCTCTCGCAACAAACAACCGCCACCCCTCAGCTAGATCGTAGGTTTTGGCTCCCGAATCAAGGTAATGCAGTACCCATTCGGGGGTCGCGCCGTCAGGAGGCAGTGGAAGCTCGGGAGGAGCCATCTTTGCAAGTTCAGAATCAGCAATCTTGAACCAATTCGGATCGTCAGAAACGGCACGGCGGAAATCCGCGATCCAAGTTAAAAGCGTGTTCCGATCCACGATCATGCAGTCGTTCGCCTTAGCAACTTGGATTGCCTGCAACGTCAAGTAGCTATTCGTCAGGACCATCGCCCGTGAACAGTCGTACTGCCTCAAACCGCCTACAGCATCACTGACGGCCCTGCGGCTAATTCGCTTCTGGTGTCGTTTACATTGAATGGAATGCCTCACACCATCTTTGACCGCGATCAAATCAACTCCACCGTCGCCACTTCTACCCACCTGCCGCGAGTCGTACCCCTGATGCTTTAGGAGGTGGATGACGTACCGCTCGAAATCCCCGCCGGACATTTGATCGACGCTTTCAATCACGGCAAGCGCGTGGGCTTGCCAGAGAACTGAGTCATATTGCTTTTGGTTCGAGTCTGGCGTGGTTTCGTGCACTCCCTATCATGTTACCTTCGCAAAGACTTTGATCAAATTGCAAGCGATTAACTTGATCGAATTCAGCCAAGAACCTAACGGCCGCAACATAGAAGGATTGGATCATGCGAATCGGTGTACCCAGGGAAGTCAAAAGCGACGAGTATCGAGTAGGGATGATGCCAGTGGGTGTCGAGGTGCTCACGCGCGGCGGGCATGAGGTGTTCATCGAGTCCCAGGCGGGTGTGGGCAGCGGGTTTACGGATGACGATTACAAGGCGGTGGGGGGGAAGATCGTGGCGGCGGCAAAGGATGTATTCGATTCCGCCGACATGCTCGTGAAAGTGAAAGAGCCACAGGCGGGTGAAATCAACCTGTTTCGGCCGGGACAGATCGTATTCACTTATTTCCATTTCGCGGCCAGCCCTGAGATGTCGCAGGGTTGCCTTGAAAGCGAAATCGTTGCGATTGCCTACGAGACGATCAAGGATCGCCAGGGCCGGCTACCCTGCCTCACGCCCATGAGCGAGATCGCCGGGAAGATGAGCATTCAGGAAGGGGCGAAGTATCTGGAAAAGCCCATGATGGGCCGCGGGATTCTTCTGGGCGGCGTGCCGGGTGTGGCGCCGGCGCTGGTCGTGGTACTTGGGGCAGGCGTCGTCGGAACACAGGCCGCGAAGGTGGCCGCGGGGCTTGGCGCGGAAGTGGTGTTGATGGACATCAACCTCGATCGCCTGCGCTATCTCGATGACGTGATGCCCAAGAACGTGAAGACCATTTTCAGCGACGCCCACACTGTCCGCGAACATCTGTATCGCGCGGATCTGGTTGTCGGTGCGGTACTGATTCCTGGTGCGAAGGCGCCGCGACTTGTAACGCGCAAAGATCTCGCGGCCATGAAAAATGGCAGCGTCATTGTCGATGTCGCCATCGATCAGGGCGGCAGCGTTGAAACCAGCCGGCCCACAACTCATCAAAACCCAACTTACGTGGTCGATGGCGTGGTTCATTACTGCGTGGCGAACATGCCCGGCGCGGTAGGGCGAACCAGCACGATCGCGCTGTGCAACGCGACCCTTCCGTACGCCCTGCGCATCGCCAACAAAGGATACGAGAAAGCCGCGGCTGAAGATCCTGGATTGGGTGAAGGCATTAACATGGTCCGCGGCCGCGTGACCAATTCAGCGGTGGCAGAGGCTCTGCACATGCAGTATCAGGCATTGCCGGCAAAATAGAATTTACTGCGCTCTGATCTACTTTTTCCCACCGAATCTTGCGCCATCACTTGAATGCGAGAACATACGATCCGCGTCATATCGCATTGTGCGTTCTTCCTTTCCACCACTTCCCCTACAATCCCCGCCATGGAGCAGGCACCGACAGATCGACTGACCAAATTGCAGCGAATGCTGGAGAAAACGCCCGCCGATCCGTTTCTCCTGTATGGAATCGCGTTGGAATACAAGAAGGCGGGTAATGCGTCCCAGGCACTTGAATACTTGAACAAAGTGATCGGCGTCGATCCCGGCTACTGTTATGCGCATCACCAGCGCGGCCTGGTATATGAATCCACCGGAGACATGGATTCAGCCCGCAAGTCGTATCGTGAAGGCATCGAAGCCGCGAAGCGCACCGGCGACGCCCACGCCCAGGGTGAGATCGAAGGCGCACTTCAGATGATCGAGTGAGAGGAGGAGGAAATTTTCGATATGCAATTTTCGATTTGCGATTGAAGAAGGGCGCATGCGTTTTCCTCCAATTGCAAATCGCAAATCTAAAATCGCAAATTCTTAAACCACATGGTCGACGACGTTCTCGAATTCCTGAAAAACCCGCACTGGCGGCGACAGCATCGGTGGCGCAAGGCGATCTGGAACACCATGTCGCGCGTCGGCCTTACCGGCGTGCATGCCTTGCCGCTCAATCGGCGATGGGTAGACATTCATCGCCGGGCCATGCCGCTGCCCAATCTCGATCCGGCATTCGAAGGCTTCAAGATCGTTCAGATCTCCGATCTTCACTACAGCCCCGTCGTCTGGAAGCGCTACCTGATTCAATACCTCGCATGGGTTAATGAGCTGGAGCCGGACGTTGTTGTTGTTACGGGAGATCTCATTACCGGCGGGTACCGCTTCGCTCATCGCATCGCCACCATCCTTTCGCACCTTCGCCCCAAGCACGGCGTCATCTGCACCTTCGGCAATCACGACTACAGCGTATATGGCAAGCGCTTTACCGCCGAGGGAAAGCGACGCGCTGACTACCTGGAAAAATGCCTGAAGAACCGCGGGCTTATCGTACTTCGCAACGAACGCCACGAACTGAAGCTCGGTTCGTCCAACCCGTTGACCATCGTCGGACTCGATGATGAGTGGTCAGGCCACATCGATCCCGATCGCGGATTCCAGGGCGTGGACATCGATCATCCGGTCATTTGCCTGAATCACAACCCGGCCAATTGCCCGCAGCTCATGAAATACCGCTGGCACTGGATGCTCAGTGGGCACACGCATGGGAGGCAGGTTGCCACCAGCAAATTCGGTCGCCGGTTCTATCCCCATCGCTATCGCCATTTTACCCACGGCTATTATTCGGTGAACGGCCGGCACCTGTATGTGAACCGGGGGCTATCATACGGGCAGCGGGTGGAGGATTGGTGCCGGCCCGAAATCACATCATTTCGACTCGAGGCTGAAAAGCCGGAGGGCGTCGCGGAAACATTTCCATCAGTTTGAGACTTTTTGCAATAGATCCCTTTGCCAAGGCTCGGCGGAGCGGTATGCCTCCAGGTATTTACCCCGACGCGCGTAGTACCATGCCAATCCGCCTTGCGAAGCGATACTCACCAATAGGACTAATCCGTAGAACCCGGTATTTACACTTTGAGCCATTTGTGGTGCCGTTTTTGGATCAATCAGGTCACCTAAGTCGCCACCACCCATTTCTTGAATTTTAGTGTTGAGCGACTGAGTGAGCGACTTCGATGAGAAAGTCGCGATTTGCACTCCGCAGTAGATAGCAATCGCTGCAAGGAATCCGAGTTGATTAAACGCCAGCACGCGAAGTGCGTTGGATTTTCCGTTCAACAACCATTGCCGGCCCGTCAGTTCAATAAAGCCCACGGTCAGCAGCACCACAACCGCGAGGATTCCCGAAAGCTGGACGCCAAAACCGAGGCATGCCAGCCCGCCGACGCCGAGCACGATGCTTGTGACCCCGGAGAATCGCGCCACGGCAGCCGTCCTGCGAATGACCCGGTAGCTTTCCCCAACCGCCTGAAGTTCACCCAACTGCTCGGGCGTAAGTCCGGGCTGCGTCGATATAGGTTGAACCGGGATGGGCAGTGCTGGGGGATTGCCGGCGGCTAAGTCGGCAGCACTGATTCCCGGAAGGTTAATGTGCTCGTTGGGCAACGTTTTTTGTCCGATCAGGCTACGCCTTACCTCAATACTAGCTTTTGTCCTGAATCAAGTACCGCCCCGGGTGCAATTTCTTCGTCTGACTGTCACGAATCATCAAAATTGCGCGGCAACAGCGGCGCAGATTAGCCTCCTTATGGGACCGCGCTACCAATTCCCCTGTTCCTTCCGAAGATGCTGGTTGACTCACCCCGACGCCATGTCATAATCGATATGAATCGCTGCCAGGCGATTGTTTTGCCTGACAGATGAATCAGGGCTGGTCAGAGAAAGGGCGGTTGTCCAATGGCGGGTCCGCAGTTCTTCACCCCCAAGTCCGTTCGTCCGTCTCGTCCACGGCGACGGTTTACATTAGACGAAGCAAACAAGTCGCTACCGCTGGTAAAGCGCATCGTCGCCGACATCGTTCGCACGCATGCCGACGCCGCCCAGCTTCAACAGCAGTTCGAGCGAAATACCGTCAAGGCCGAACAAACGGCCGTCCAGGATCAACTCGAGAAAGCGATGCACCGGCTCGAAGATTATGTCGACGAGCTTTCGGAAGTCGGCTGTGATCTCAAAGACTACCAGATGGGCCTCATCGATTTCACCGGCCGCCATCAGGGCCGCGATGTCTGCCTCTGCTGGAAGCTCGGCGAAGAATCCATCGGCTTCTGGCACGAGATGGAAAGTGGTTTTGCCGGCAGAAAACCCGTATCGCTGCTCGCCGAAGGTGAGTAATCGCAATATAGGAATTGAAATTTCAAATCTCAATTTCAGATCTGAAATCTCAAATCTGAGATGTGAAATTTGAAATCTAAGATTTCATATTTCAGATCCGAATAGCATTACCAAACGAAAAGGCCGTCCGGGATGCCGGGCGGCCTTTTGCAATTCAGCTGTTCGTTCAAATTCTATCCAACGGCCGGCTTCGTCGACTCCGGCTGCGGCAAATCCTTGACGCTGTTCAAGCCAAACAACTCTAGAAACCGTTTGGTCGTCCCATAAAGAATCGGCCGGCCCGGCTCTTCCGCCCGGCCCGCGATCTTCACCAGATGCTTCTCCATCAGGCTTCGAATCGTCTCCCCGCACGCGCACCCCCGAACCGCCTCAACATCCGCCCGAAGCACCGGCTGCTTATACGCAACGATCGCCAACGTCTCCAAGGCTGCCTTGGTCAGCTTCGCATCCGCTTCCTTCTGGTGCAGCTTCTTCAAATGCTCGCCATAGAGCGGCATAGTCAATATCTGATACCCGCCCGCCACCTGTTCAATCCGAAAGGACCGCCCGGTCGTCTCATACTGACAGTTAAGTTCTTTAATCGCCTGCCGCACCGGCTTGGTGCTGGACAGCCCAATCACCTCGCCCAATCGTCCAGCCGTCAAGGGATGATGCGTGCTGAGGAGCAATGCCTCGAGCAGTCCAAGATCAACCTCCGCAGGCGATTGCGCGCCTTCCGCCGACCCGTCAGCGTCATCGGCCGCCGAGGTTAGATCGTTGTCCGCGGCTTCGTCTTCAACCCCCAGATTATCCACGGCCCCATCCGCCGGCTTGTCCGAACCGGCTCGCCGACCCGAGTCCATCTCCGCGTCTGCGTCCGGGAGATCATTCCATTCAGTTGTCTCTTCATCTCGCACAAGTCGCAGCATAAGGTTGCCTCGTTCAACTTCAAGTTCTTATCGGGCTTTTTGTCACCCCGCATCCAGCGAAATGCCGCCGATTCCCCAGTCGCGGCCCCCGAACTTCCAAAATCAGCCGGCATTACCGCGCCACCGCTTGAAAGCCCGTGTATACTCTCTAGACTACCGACCTCATCGCTCAAGCGATGGCGTCCGGGGTGTAGCTCAGCTTGGTAGAGCGCTTGGTTCGGGACCAAGAGGTCGCAGGTTCAAATCCTGTCACCCCGACTTGAAGTCGGCAGCGGATCGTCGCCAGCACTTTCTGGCGCGATCTTTGTCCATTAGCACTAATGCTTTGCGCCAGGTTTGAAGCGCCGGCAATCCGGTCCAAATATCCTACCGAATTTGACTCGACGGTCAGGCGAGTGGTTATAACTCGTTTTTGGTACACGAGTTATATAGTTAAAATCCCGTCGCCATTTCGCCGTAACCAACCGATGAACGGTAGCTTCGCGCTGCGCCTGAAAAGGCGTAAGTGTGTCAGATCGACTCGCCTAAAAGGCGGAATTGAGTGGCGGTCGCGGGTCAGATCGGTAAGAATAAAGGAGGTTCGTTCAGCGCGGGATTTACCAGCCATAATAGCTCAATTGAGCGGCGTAATACACCGGCCCCAGGACGAGGCAATCAACAAGGGTGCAGGACATTTATGGCGGGGGATACTCGGTACCCTGCCGTTGAAGGGGGA
>DAIRGS010000199.1:0-13141 GCA_036794395.1 Tepidisphaeraceae bacterium
AATCACTCCTCACTCCTGATCCAATCAACTCAACGAGTCGACGTGCCGTGACACGGCGCGCCTCTAACTCTACGATTGCCACAGTTACCCACGTGAGGCAGGCCTTGTGATTTGCGGGTACGAACGTATACGGGCGGGGCAATTGCATGTGGAGCGATTGCGTGTGGATTTCGGGAGGGCGAGGCTCCTGCCGAGCCGAAGCCCGGTCAAAAAACGCGGCTCGGCGGGAGCTTCGCACTCCCGGTTAGGTCACGTGCGATCGGCCTGCGTTTCGATGCATTTCCCAAGTGCCTCTTAACTGATGGTTTGCAAGATGATTCCAATCGAATCTTCACGGCGTACGTTTATCAAGACTGTCGCGGCGTTGGCGGGGGTGGCGTTGGTGGGGGAGGACGGGGTGCGGGCGCGGGGGGAGGAGGGTGGGGGAGTTGGGCGGTGGCGTACGCCGTTACGGAAAGCAGGAGCGCGATTGCGGAAGCGAGACGGAGGGGCATCGGGATATATTACCTCCCATTGCATTACGGGGGAATGTGGGGTTGTGCGGGTTGACGGACTTGAGCCATGGACGCGAGGGAGAGGGCGGGCGGGGCAGTGAGGGCGATCGCTGAATGCCGTGGTAGTTTGGCAATGTTGGACGGCGGCATATGATGCGGCGAGTCGGACTTAAACAAAAACTGGCAATGGGACGTGTTATCGTATGACGAAAAAGGGAAAGCCGGGAATCGGGGGGGTTCACGACACAGGACATCTCTTTAGATCGGCGGCACTCGCGCGGCACCGTCGGCTGGTCCTCCCGAAATACCTGAACGACGAAGCTGAAAAGCCGATTCATCAAGACTCGGCACTGTTGGAAGCTCACAAGGTTTTGATCAAGTGGGCTGATCTTGAAAGCAATGGCCATCTTGGAAAGAAGGAAATCTCGCTTGATTCACAATTCCTGGATGAGGTCTTCGGCGATGCGTTGCACTACTTGCCCTCAGCCAAAAAACCTGAGGGGTATCAGCTCGAACACAAATTTACGGTTCCGGGCGTTGGAATTGCGGATGGCGCTTTAGGGGCGTTTCCGCCGGATAAGCCGGCCAATGCTCGCGCGGTCATCGAATTGAAAGACGCCAGAACTGATCTGGATCACGACAAATTCAACGGACGAACGCCGGTCCAGCAATGCTGGGATTATCTCAATAGCCTGCCGGATTGCCCGTGGGGAATTGTCAGCAACTTTGTATCCTTCCGTCTTTATCACCGGGACAGGACGCCGCAAGTCTTCGAGCACTTCGAGCTGCAAAAACTTCGCAACCTCGATGAGTTCCGTCGTTTCTACGTGCTCTTTGAGCGGCACGGACTTCTTGCCAATCACGTCATCAGGGTTCCGCGTGCGCTGGACCTGATGCAGCGCAGCGCCAATAAGCAGCGCGAGGTCGGGGACAAGCTTTACGACTATTACAGCGAACAGCGATACCAGCTGATTCAGGACCTGATCCAGAAGCATGGGCGCACGCCTGACCAGGCGATTCATACCGCCCAGAAGCTTTTGGACCGAATTATCTTCATCGCATTCTGCGAAGACCGTGGTTTACTTCCCGGCAAATTGCTGGAATCCACCTGGAAAAACGTCCCGCCGCTTGCGCGAGCGACCAACCCACGATGGCAAAACTTTCTGGATACTTTTCACGCGATCGACAAGGGTCACGCGAACCTCGATCTGAAAGAAGGCTACAACGGCGGACTATTCGCCAGTGATCCGGAGATCGACAACCTCGATCTATCCGATCGTTGGACGGATGTATTCAGGACCATCGGAGATTTCGATTTCGCGGAAGACGTCAGCGTAGACGTTCTCGGCCACATCTTTGAGAAATCGATCACGGAACTGGAAAAGCTTCGCACCACAGGATTCTTTGCGGCGCAGACGGCGGGGGCAGCGGCGCCCACCATGCCGAAAAGCGCCGAGCGGAAGCGGTTTGGCATTTACTACACGCCGCCCGCCTTTACCGCATTCATTGTTCGCCACACTATCGGCACGTTAATCGAAGATCGTCTCGCGGAGTTGGCCAAAGCGCACAACCTCGACAGCGATCAATCGCTAAAGGTTCCCCCATCCGCCGCGTTTGCCGATTACTGGCAGGCAGGGCTCGACGCAGTGCGTCAAATCGCGGTGATCGATCCGGCTTGTGGGAGCGGCGCCTTTTTGATTGCTGCGTATGAGCTGCTGGAAGAGCGGTACGAGATGATTGTCGATCATCTCGCGTATCACACGAAGCAACCGACGTCCGTGTGGTCGTCGGCAATCCCCGAAATGATATTGGCCGAGAATCTTCACGGCGTGGATTTATCCCCGCAGGCCGTAGAAATCACCCAACTGGCCTTATGGATTCGCTCGGCCCGTAAGGGCCGGCGGCTCGATGACCTTTCACACAATGTTATCTGCCGCAATAGCCTTGTGGGGGACAAGGCCGTGGATGGCCGCGCAATGGATTGGAAGGTCGAGTTTCCGAACATTTTCGCGCGAAGGAACCCCGGGTTTGATGTGGTGATCGGTAATCCGCCGTGGGAACGGATGAAGTTGCAGGAGCGTGAGTTCTTCGCTTTCTCCGCGCCGGAGATTGCAGGCGCTGTTAATGCCGCCAACCGACGCCAAATGATCGAAACGCTGGAGACGAGAAATCCCCCACTTTTCGCGACCTATATAACGGCCAAAGGGAATGCGGAGCAGGCGCTGGCGCACGTCCGACGGGGCGGCAACTTCCCACTGACCGGCAAAGGTGACATAAACCTGTACATGCTCTTTGCGGAGCTTGCGCGATCTATCGTCAGGCCGCAGGGAATTGTCGGGATTCTCGTTCCGTCTGGAATCGCGACGGATGACACCACTAAGGATTATTTCGCCAAACTAATGGAGGATGAATCGCTTATCGCGATTTATGATTTCGAAAACAAGCACGGAGTTTTCGCGGATGTGCATCGGGCATTTAAGTTTTCCGTTCTGCTTTTTGGCGGCGTGGACCGCAAGACCGCGCAAGCGGACTTCGTCTCGTTCGCCCACGATCTCCGCCATCTCTCGGATAAGGGCCGCCACGTTAAACTATCCCGCAACGATCTGGCGCTGCTCAATCCGAATACACATACATGCCCGATATTTCGGAATAAGCGCGACGCGGAACTGACCAAAGCGGTATACCGCCGGGTTCCGGTACTGATTGACGAAAACCGCAAACAGGGCGGCAATCCATGGGGCGTTAAATTCGCCACGATGTTTCATCAGACTAATGATGCGGAGCATTTTCGCGCACCTGCCGATTTGCAGAAAGATGGCTTCCAACTACGCGGCAACAAATGGGTGAAGGGCAAGCAGGTCTTTGTGCCACTGTACGAAGCCAAGATGGTGCAGGCGTACGACCACCGGGCCGCCAGTGTCGTTATCGAAGCGGGCAATTGGGTTCGGCAGGGCCAGACAACGGAAACGACGCTGGTCGAGCACCAGAACCCGGAGTTCGTTGCAATGCCACGATGGTGGACGGCGTCGGAGGAGCCAGTAGAAGCATTGTCTATCGAGGCGGCCCGCGCTCAAGGATTTATTGCGTTCAAAGATATAACCAGCCCGACTAACCAGCGAACGATGATTGCCGCCGCGATCCCGTGGTGCGCGGCGACAAATCATTTGATATTGACACTAACCAACCAGTCGCCAAAGCGAGAGCTTTGTTTGTTGGCGAATTTAAACAGCTTTGTTTACGACTACCTGACACGACAGAAAATTGGGGGCATCACACTGAATTTCTTCATCGTGAAGCAAGTCCCGATGCTCACCCCTGACAGTTACGATGACAAATGTCCTTGGGACACAAAGCAGAGCCTCGAAAAGTGGGTCAGCGATCGAGTGCTAAAACTGACGTGCACGGCCAATAACATGATCCCGTTGGCGGATGCCGCTGGATTTAAGGAGAAGGTGCACAAGTGGAAGGAGCAGGAGCGGGCCGAGCTGCGGGCCGAGCTCGACGCCGCGTATTTCCACCTTTACGGCGTATCGCGGGAGGATGCGGAATACATTCTCTCCACGTTCAGCGGCATGATTGACGATGACGGCCCGACATTGATCACCAATTCCGCGGCGAATCAAATCCTGCGGGTGTACGACGATTTAGCGTCAGATATGAAATAGACGTTTGGAAGCGCGATGGAGTTTAAGGATTGTTCGCTGGCGGAGGGGGTGGAGTTGCGGGGGCCTCGGCTGGAGCACGCGGCGGAGTTGTTTGGGGTGATCGAGCGGAACCGGGGGCGGCTGCAGGCGTGGTTGCCGTGCTTGGATTCGATTGGGACGGTGGAGGACGAGGCGAATTTTTTGCGGATGGCGGAGGAGCAAGCGGCGAAGGATGCGGCGCTTCAGTTGGGGATTGTTTGCCAGGGGCGGATTGTGGGGAACGTTGGGGAATGGAAAACGGATAATTGAGAATGGAAAATGAAAGGTGCCGAAATCAGAGGTTTTGCAGCCTATAGCGGCCGGTTTTTTTGCCGCCCGTCTTTTGAACCAGTCCGGCGTCAATCAGAGGGTTCAGCAGGTCCATGGCCCCCTGTCGGGAAATGCCAAGCGCTTTCCAGATTTCGCTGGGCGCCATGCTCCCGTGATCGCGCAGCAGATTCAGCAGCTTCTCCTGCCGGGGCCGAAGCACCAGCCTCCGCGGCGACTTCACCTGGAACGTCTGAATCCGAAGCCACGCCCGCTCGAGTGTCAGCCGCAAACCCTCGGCACAATACTCAAGCCAGTGGGTCAGGTCCTCCCCTGCCGCTCGAACTTCGTTCAGCGCCTTGTAATACATCGGCCTGTTCTCCCAATAATACTCATCCACCGCAAACACATGATGCGTATCGAACCCCCGGCGGTAGAGCTCCCACAGCGCCAGCGCCCGCCCCGTTCGCCCATTCCCATCAGCAAATGGATGGATCGCCTCAAACCGGTAATGCAGGATGGCCGAGCTGAGCACCGCCGAAAGCTTCGGAGCCTGTACGTTCCACCATTCCAACAGCTCAAACATCAACCCCGACACCGCCTCCGCCGGCGGCGGAGAATACACGCCCACCCGGACGGCGATGAGGCGGTATTTGCCGGCTTCGCCCTGATCCATGACCGATCCGGCGAGGATGCGATGGAGAGAGAGAATGTCGTGGTGTCGAATGGTCTTTTTGGCCGCGTTCTTTTCGATGTGGCGCAAGCCGGCGAAGTAATTGATTACCTCGCGTTGGGGTCGGGCATCGGAGCCAGACAGGTCCTTCCCCTCCTCCAGCCGGCGTACCTGATCGAGGGTTAAGGGATTGCCCTCAATGGCGGTGGAGGCATGAACGTTACGCGTGCGGGCGTCCTTCTGAAGGGCAGGGATCCAATGGACTTCGATCAAAGCGGCCTGGATGCGCTCGCGGAGTGCGGCGACATGCTCAACCAGGGACAGGAGAGCCGGCGTAATGGTGAATTCAGGGGAGTAAGCCACGCAATGAAACGTAATTATTAGTCAAGTATAAGTCAAGTTATCTGTCAACCCGAGTCGGTATATGCTTATTTGTACGCTTATTTGAGGGTATGAATACGCATATTCCGGGCATCGACGAACGCTGGCTTGGCGCCGCGCCTACGAGTCGGTAGACAATTTCTCAATCTGATCCGATAATCGCTGATGATGACTCAGTCCGTCGAGCGACTTGTTCGCGATTACCGTAAGGCGGGAACATCCGATCGCGCTGGGTGCGGCGTTGGCTTTTTGATAATTCCATTGTGCCAGTCCGCAACGATTATTAGAAATCGGCGGCTCAAATCTAATTGATCTATTGGTGGAAAGGTGGTGAAGCATGTCCGTGGCCGGGCCAATACAAATGCGTTGCGCGTGCGGGAAGAAGCTGACGGCGCCGGCGGGATCGGAGGGAAGAAGAGCCCGCTGCCCGGTGTGCGGGGCGGCGGTGGTGATTGGGTCGGGGGCGACCGCGCAGCCGCAGGCCGCGGGCGCGAAAGCGCCTGTTGCCGCGAGCCGAGCATCGGGGAATAGTCCATCCGCTGCCAGTTCATCGGCCGGTCCAAATCGGGCGGCAGCCGTTGCCGCCAAACCGCAGGCAAGCACGGTCAGGGCGGTCGCGCCCGCACCGGCTCCCGCGCCGCCAACCGAGGACGATGACGATCCATTCAAAGCGCTTTGCGATGTAGCCGATGAAATGGTGACGGCCCCGGTGGAGGAGGTGCCACGGTGTCCGCAGTGCCGGTCGCTGATGGGCGGCGGCGCGGTCCTGTGCGTCACCTGCGGATACGACTCCCGCAGCGGCAAACGCCTGATCACCGCGGCCCTGGAACAGCCCAAGTCGGGCCTGCTGCCCAGCGGCGGCGGAAAGAAAAAAGTCGAAGATCGTATGGCGCCCGACGGATCATTCGTCATGGGGCTGATCCTGAGCGCCGTTTTCTCCCTGGCGGCAGGTTTGGTATGGATCGGCTTCGCGTGGCTCACTGGATACTCCATTGCATACATCGCCATGCTGATCGGCGGCGCGGCCGGCCTGGGCATGCAGGCCGGTCACCGTGGATACAGCGCCATCGGCGGTTTCGCCGCGGCGGGGATGACAGTGGTGGCGATCTTCGCCGCCAAGTTCGCGGTACTCGTGCTCGTGGTCTTGCCCCATATCAACCGCAACGGTCAGCATCGGACCCTCTCCGATCTGAATGGCGCAGCCCTGGGCCTGTACTTCTTCAGCCCCATCGGTCTCATCATCCTTGTTGTCGGTGTAGGCATCGCGTTCAAAACAGCCAACGGGTCGTCGTCGGACTAAGAGCCTCAAAAGTCCGAATGAAACTTCCGCGCGTCGATCTGTCGACCTGCGGTCAGTCGGGTATACCCTTATTACTACCCTTATTTGAAGCTATGGATACGCTTATTCCCTGTATCGACGTACGCCAGCTTGTCGCCGCGACTACGGGACGGTAGACAATTGCCCAATTCGATCCCATAATCGTTGGTGATGACTCAGTCCGTCGAACAGCTTGTGCGCAACTACCGTAAGGCGTCCGCTGTCGTGAGAAAGAAGTACAACACGCCGGCTAAGGCCCGGCAGTTTCTGGTCAAAGTCGGCATCCTCGAAAAGCATGCTGGTTCGAAAAACGGCGTTCGCCTCGCCAAACCGTACCGCGATTGAATCCCGCCTCAACCACCTTTGTACTCGGCTACCACGGATGCGACGCGGCTGTCGCCGAGAGGATTTTCGTCGGTAAGACTTCGCTGTCGGCCAGTGAGAACGACTACGACTGGCTGGGGCACGGCGTCTACTTTTGGGAACACAGCGCCCGCCGGGCTTACGATTTTGCATGCGAGGTCCGCGACCGATCGGTTGGTCGCAAGCGTAGGCTCAAGCGGCCTGCTGTCGTTGGCGCAATTATTGACTTAGGAAATTGTCTTAACCTGCTGGACAGCGAATCGATCGAAATGGTCAGCGATGCCTATCTCGATCTCGTTCGCCTACATCGCGAAGCCGAAGAGCCGCTGCCCCAAAACTCGGGCGGCCAAGACCGCCTACTTCGTCGCCTGGATTGCGCTGTCCTCGAGATGTTGCATGCCACACGGCAGGAACGGGCCGAGCCTGCCTTCGATTCCGTTCGCGCAGCCTTTATCGAAGGCACACCCATCTATGAAGATGCCGGCTTCCACGCCAAGAACCATATCCAGCTCTGCGTCCGCAACGTCGCTTGCATCAAAGGGTATTTCCGCCCCCTCACTGATGAAGGCAAACCGCTGGAATTCACCTAATACATTCCGCTTCGCGCCCTCGCGGGCTTACGAAGTCAGGATCGGGAACTTGGTGCTGCTGATGGGGAGGTGGCTGTACTCCTCCACCAGCCGGCGGTACTCCTTAGCTACTTTTCGTTGTTTGCGGCCGAGGGTGTAGAGGCCGACTTTGTTGACCGTTCCGCGCATTTTGGTGAGTGCGGTGTCCCAGTCCTTCATGTCGACGAGGCCGAACCAGGTGAAGCCGATGATGGGGACGCCGTCTTCGCGGAGGCGGAGGAGGTTCATCCATTCCTTCCAGAGCCACTCGACGGCGAACTTGGCGGTGCGATTGGTTTCGGTGTGCATGACCGGCAGGCGGTAGCGGTCGTAATACTGGCGGGTAATGACGTAATACCCATACACATCGCCGGCGCCGATAGACCGGCCATCGGCGCGGAGGACGTGTTCGTTGGTGATGTAATAATCGGTGCCCATAATGCAGTGGCTGCGGAGCTCGCGCTGGGCCATATACCAGGTGTATTCATCGGCGGTCATGCCGCTGGAAAGGAGGTAACGATACATGGTGGCCGAGACGTCGTGGGCGAAGAGCAGGTCGAGGGAGAGGAAGCGACGTTCGTTCATGAAATGCGCCTGCTCGACGACCGCCGGGCTTCCGGGGTGGACGTATTCGGTGCTTTCGCTGTAGACGAAGATGGCGTCGGGGCGGAGATCGAGGATGGCGCGCATGGCGAGGATGGAGGCTTTGACGCAGTTCTTGACGTTGTTGATGAAACCGACATCGCTCATGAGCTGCTCGTTCCACCAGCCGAACGCGGCGGAGAACTGGGCGGTGACGTAAATTTCGTTGACGGGCGTGTAGTAGCGTACCCAGGGATAGCGCTCGGCGAACTTGCGCGCGTACTCGGCAAAGTAGCTGGGCCAGTCGGGGTTTTGAAAGTCGCCGAGCCAGTCGGGGAGGCCGAAGTGAACCAGATCGATGATGGGGACGATGCCCAGTCGTCGCATCTCGTGCATGACGGGGTCGAGGAAGGACCAGTCGTACTCGTCCTTGCCTTTGAAAATTTTGTAGATGGGCGGGCCATAGCGGAGGTAGCGGAGGCCCAGCTCGCGGACGAGTTTGAGATCGGTCTGCCACATCTCGTAGTGGCCGGTATCGCGAAGCTGATCGACGCGGACGCCGCCCTCGATTTTGGGGCAGGAGCATTCGATGCCGACGCCGAACATGAAGCGAAGCGTGTCGACGGGATCCGCCGGTCGGATTGAGGGGGTGATAGAGGGGGGGCCGGTCATTCAGAGCGACTTATACCGAATGGAATTGACAATGGACAATTGACAATTGACAACGAAGACGGGGGAGGGGCAATGGACAATTGACAATGGATAATTGACAACGGATTTCGGGGAGGGCGGTCACTCGACCGCTCTTGCGTTGTTTGGCGTAACTTGCTTTGGACGCATTTTCGTGGACTTAATGATGCTGGTGAGGAGCTTGAGGAGTTCGCGAAGATCCTTGTGGATCGAGGCAAAGCCGTGAGCGTCGAGGTATCCTGTTTCCTTCAGGAGTTCGAGCCAGTACTCCGTTTCGTTGGATTCTTTCAACGCAATTGCAAGTTTGTGAATGAAATCGGGCCGGCTTTCGGCCTGCTCTGCCTCCCGGACCAGTGCGCCAATGGACGTGCCGCACCTGAGCAACTGTTTGGAAAGCACGAACTCGCGCTTTTCGGTCGAAAGATGCTTGAAAAGATTCACGATCCGAACGGCAAACGCGAACGACTTTCCCTGAATCGCCCCTTTCGTCATCATCGGTGACCTGCGTTTGCCGAGGTTTTCGTTGTCAATTGTCCATTATCAATTGTCAATTGAATTAAATGTCGAAGTACATGCAGAACTCATACGGGTGGGGGCGCATGCGGATGGCGTCTACTTCGTTTTCGCGTTTATATTTGATCCAGTAGTGGATGACGTCGGCGGTGAAGACGTCGCCATTGAGGAGGAATTCGTGGTCGTTTTCGAGGGCGTCGAGGGCTTCGTCGAGGCCGCCGGGGGCGGAGCCGATTTTTTCGTACTCGGCTGGGGAGAGGTGGTACATGTCTTTGTCGAGGGGTTCGCCGGGGTGGATTTTATTCTGGATGCCGTCGATGGCGGCCATGACCATCGCGCTGAAGGCGAGGTAGGGATTGCAGGAGCCGTCGGGGCAGCGGAACTCGATGCGCTTGGTCTTGGGGTTCTCGCTGTACATGGGGATGCGGATGGCGGCGGAGCGGTTGCGGCTGGAGTAGACGAGATTGACCGGGGCTTCGTAGCCGGGCACGAGGCGCTTGTAGCTGTTAGTGGTTGGGTTGCACAGGGCGCAGAGGGCGCCGGCGTGCTTGAGGATTCCGCCGATGGCGAAGAGGCCCATTTCACTGAGGCCGGCGTAGCGGTTGCCGGCAAAAAGGGGCTTGTCCCCTTTCCAGAGTGAGAAGTGGATGTGCATGCCGGAGCCGTTGTCCTGGAAGAGGGGCTTGGGCATGAAGGTGACGACTTTGCCGTGGCGGGCCGCGACGTTTTTGCAGACGTATTTGTAGAGCATCACGTTGTCGGCCATGGTGACCAGGTCCTGGTAACGCATGTCGATTTCGCACTGGCCGCCGGTGGCGACTTCGTGGTGATGGGCTTCGACGGGGATGCCGAGCTCGATGAGGGTTGCGACCATTTCGCTGCGGATGTTTTGCAGGGTGTCCATCGGCGGCGTGGGGAAGTAGCCCTCTTTGAGGCGGACCTTGTAGCCGAGGTTCATGGGGTCTTCGTCGCCGCGGCCCCAGATGCCTTCGCGGGAGCCGACGTAGTATTTGGCGTAGTTGATGCCCTGGTCGTACCAGGCGTTGTCGAAGACGAAGAATTCGAGTTCGGGACCAAAATATGCAGTGTCGGCGATTTTGGTTTTTGCCAGGAACGCGGCGGCTTTGCGTGCGATGGAGCGGGGGTCGCGCGAATATTCTTTCTTGGTGATGGGATCGCGGACATCGCAGAGGAGTTGGAGGGTTGTGTGCTGGAGGAAGGGATCGATTTTGGCGGTATCGGGGACGGGAACGAGGAGCATATCGGATTCGTTGATGGCGCGCCAGCCGCGGATGGAGGAGCCATCGAAGCCGAAGCCGTGCTCGAAGCTGTGGAGGGTGAGCTCGCTGATGGGGGTTGTGGTGTGCTGCCAGAGGCCGGGGAAATCCATGAAGCGGAGGTCGACGAATTCGACTTTCTTTAGTTCACACAGCTTCAGCACATCTCGAGGGGTCATTGAGGAAATCTCCATCCGGCGCGGCGTGGGCGACGGGAAAAAATGCGGTTGTGGGGTGAAGTCTACAGGTCGGTTGAGAAGCGGTCAAAAGCTTGGGGCCATTCGGGGAGCGAGGACGCTTAAATTGGTGGGGTTAGAAGTTTGGACGGGGGCGGGAAATATGGAAGAAGATTTAGGGAGATAGGACTGACGTTGTGATTTGTCTGCGTGCCAGCTTCAAGTTTTGAGTTACGGATTCGACTGCGCTCACCGCAGGCCAAAACTACGCTGTTCACGTTGATGTCGGGGCTGCCTTGGCGGGTGGGAGTAAGACAATAAGGAATCGCTGCGCGATGCGGTGTGATATGGGTGGACACGGGGGTCGCGCCCCTACGGGGGTGAGGAAGGTTGGTTTCTGAGGGTGCGGGAGTCGAATTGTTTCGGCGAATTGTGGGGGGCGTCTTTTCTTTTTGGGTGGAACGATCTAGGTTGACGGGATGCCGATCGTGGGTCATGGAATTGACATCGTGGAGACGTCGCGGATTCGCCAGCTGGTGGAGGAGCATGGGAAGCATTTTCTGGATCGGTGTTTTACGGAGGCGGAGCAGGCGTATTGTTTGCAGAACAGCAAGCGGCGGTTCGAGCATCTGGCGGGCCGGTTCGCGGCTAAAGAGGCGGTGCTGAAGGTTTTGGGGACGGGATGGCGCGGGGGGATTGCGTGGACGGACATTGAGATTGTTAACGAGCCCAGCGGGCAGCCGCGACTTAGTATTTCGGGGGAGAGCTTGCGGATTGCCAGTGAGATGAAGATTACCGAGTGGCATGTGTCTATCAGTCATATTGAGACGCATGCAACCGCCAGTGCGATTGGAGTTGCGAAAGAATAATTCTTCGGTGTAAAGCGTGGAAGGTACATCCAGTTACACATTTGCGCAGACCGCGCACGTGGCGTGGTTGCTTCAGCAACCATGTCTTCCGATTAGCAAAAGACATGGTCGCTGAAGCGACCACGCCATTTTGGAGATTGTCATGGCTACATCTGCAACCGGGGCGATTCGGGAATATCTTGGCAAGGAGGGGGAGGATTTGCTTGGGTATGTGGCGAAGGGATTTTCGAAGGATGTGATGCATTTGCCGGGGCCGGATTTTGTGGATCGGGTGATGATGAGCGGGGACCGGAAGCCGGCGGTGCTACGGAATTTTCAGCACATTATGAGCAGCGGGCGGCTGGGGGGCACGGGGTATGTGTCGATCTTGCCGGTGGATCAGGGGATCGAGCATTCGGCGGGGGCGAGTTTCGCGCCAAATCCGATTTACTTCGATCCGGAAAATATCGTGAAGCTGGCGATTGAGGGTGGGTGCAACGCGGTGGCTTCGACGCTGGGCGGGCTTGGTGGGGTGGCGCGGAAATATGCGCACAAGATTCCGTTCCTGGTGAAGCTGAATCACAATGAGTTTCTGAGCTATCCGAATAAGTACGATCAAATCATGTTTGGATCGGTGGAGCAGGCGAGCGAGATGGGGGCGGTTGCGGTTGGGGCGACGATTTATTTTGGGTCGGCGGAATCGGATCGGCAGATTGTGGAAGTGTCACGCATTTTTGCGCGGGCGCATGAGCTGGGGATGGTGACGGTGTTGTGGTGCTATCTGCGGAACAATGCGTTTAAGACGGTGGACAAGGATTATCACGTGGCCGCGGATTTGACGGGGCAGGCGAATCACCTGGGGGTGACGATTGAGGCGGACATTATCAAGCAGAAGCTGCCGGAGAATAATGGGGGGTATAACGCGCTGAAGTTTGGGAAGACGGACAAGCGGGTGTATTCGGAATTGACGCCGGGCGATCATCCAATTGAGTTGTGCCGGTATCAGCTGGCGAATTGTTACATGGGGAGGATTCCGCTGATCAACAGTGGTGGCGCTTCGGGGCAGCATGATTTTGCCGAGGCGGTTCGGACGGCGGTGATTAACAAGCGAGCCGGGGGGATGGGGTTGATCAGCGGGCGGAAGGCGTTTCAGCGGCCGATGAAGGAGGGGGTGAAGTTGCTGAATTTGGTACAGGATGTTTATTTGGATGCGGGGGTGACGGTGGCGTGAATGGGGAAGGGACGGCGTTGTTGAGGGGGGGAGGGAG
>DAIRGS010000200.1:0-13138 GCA_036794395.1 Tepidisphaeraceae bacterium
ACTCGAAATAGTCAGATACCTTTGCCCATAGGTCAAAGGCGGTAAACAATTACGACCGGGATTACAGTCAGGCGATGCAGTGGTTCCGAAAGGCTGCAGACGCGGGAGACACCGCAAGTATGACTGATATCGGCGAGCTTTACCAAAACGGATGGGGAGTGAGCATAGATTACAGGCAGGCGATGACATGGTATCGAAAAGCCTCCAATGCCGGAGACGACTACGCGATGGGTTGCATCGGCAATCTTTATCAGAATGGCTGGGGAGTGGACAAAGATTACACACAAGCGATGAAGTGGTTCCGAAAATCCGCGGATACCGGGAACGCGGACGCAATGGACAATGTGGGTGAGCAATACTTGGTTGGCCTCGGCGTGAATCAAGACTACCGAGAGGCAATGATATGGTATCGGAAATCTGCCGATGCGGGCGTGGATCAAGGGATGTTCAAGGTCGCTTTCTTGTACGAGAATGGCTTTGGCGTGGCCAAAAACGACGATCAAGCGATGTTCTGGTATCAAAAGGCCGCGGCTGCAGGAAGCAACGATGCGAAGAATTGGCTGTCGGCGCACGGCGGATAATAGTTGGAAGTAGGTTCGCAGCGAAAGATGGCGTTTGGAGGTTCGGTGCGGCGTCTCTTTGCAATGGTGGCCCCGGCGGTCTTACTGCTTCTCCCGGGCGGTTGCTTTCTTGGCGATCCTGCCGCGACGCGGACCATCGAAATAAAGCAATTTCAGAGCACCCAATCCTATTCAGGTCCGTTTGAGATCGACACGGACCAATTACCTCTCGGTTCGGTTCGGCTGACACAGGAGAAGGATCATTGGGGTAGTCCGGTGACGAAGGTTACGATTGACATGCATCATTCCGTTCGGATTGTTCTCATTCCGGCCACTCAGCCACAGTAGCTGAGCTACGGATGACACCCGCCCCCGGCACGCCCCGCACATGCCGCAGTCATCGCCGCAGCGACACCCGAAACCAGATGGTAATCGGCGCGTGCCGCGGGTGATGAACTTTACGCCATGTGATGATGCAGCCGTGCTTGAGCGGTACATGGCACACGCCATCGGCCACAAGCCGACGGGGCGGATGTATGCTCCGACACCTGCCCGACGCGCCGTGGCCTCAGCCCATTCCAGACCCCAGGACTCTTGTAAAAGTCTGCGCCACTTTTTCAGCTTTCGGCGCCGGAAGAAAGCGCTGGCCGAAAAGATCATTCCGGAGAATGAACGCAAAGCGGCGTACGAGTTGTGGTGGATATGTCGTAATTGAACCGGAGTCTATGTCGTATAGGAACAACGACGTCGGATGGAAAATGCCGCCGTATGATTGACATAGCAAGCGATGTGCAAAGGGGTCGGCGCAAATACAAGTCCCGTCTAGTTGCCTTTCCTCTTTTACCCATTCATGCGGCTTGTCCTTGGTCCGTCTGAAAATCCAGCAGTTGTTGAAGTGCTGGAACCACGTCCTTCTGTTTAAATCGCGAACTTGCAGCAGAATTATACTGTCTCCTGACGTGCAGATCTGATCTGGCCAGAAGGTGGTCCAATCAGTCCTACAACGAACAAGATACCCATTTGGATCATTACAATGTCCGATATAAATCAAACCTGCATCACGATCACCTTGATAGAAATAGCCGGACTGTTCGTCAACTTCACACGTGAGCTTCGCACTGCGAGCGTAGGCAGGCAAGGGGCGGAACTGGTCCTCGTCGTCTATCCAGCCGCAACTAGCTTTAAATTCCACGAGGTGTGGTGATTGCCACTCGGCGCTCACGACCCAGACAGGTCCTGTCATAGAATCTTGCTGGAAATAGATACGAGTTCCGCTGCCATTCTCCCAAGAACGGTAGACACGGCTCTCGGGATGCATTCCGTGTTTTCGCAGATAGATGTCAACGCTACTCGCATCGTAACGGAAGACATGTTTGTCGCCTGGCGACGCACAACCGGACAGGTAAGTAATTAAGCACATGACCCAAGTACCTATGCAGAGTTGTAAGTTGACGCGTGGCATACAATTCCCAATCGGAGTTGGCTGCGGTCCCATACAATCCTCCATCACAAACTTTCTGCGGCAAGAGCGGACACAAAGTCACGTTTCGGGATTCCCGACGTTTTGCAGCGTGAACGCTCGACGTCTGACGGCTCCATCCTACCCGCCCCCGCCACGCCCCGCACATGCCGCGGCCATCGCCGCGGGGACGGCGCGTGTAATTGAACGCGAATAGCCGCGGCTCACGCAGGCCGGGGGGTTATTTTGCTTGGGGTGTCGTCGTGGAAGAGGGGATGGCTGTGCCGCATTCGGGGCAGGTGCCGCTGGTGTTGCCGGAGAGCGACAGGGCGGACGCGACGGTGAAGAGGCGGCGCATTCGCGGGGATTCTACCAGGATTGCAACCGTGTTTTGGGGGCATTTAATGCGCGCTTTGAGATAGCCGGGCCGGCGCTGCGCGGGGTACCGCTGCGCTCTAACCCGGCGTGGGGTGTTGTTGTGCGAGCGGCGGGGGATGAATTGGGGAGGGTCCGCGTGAGGTGGAGGATGGGGAGGCGGCGGATTTATTTGGGGGTGGTGATGGGTGTGCCGCATTCGGGGCAGGTGCCGCTGGTGTTGCCCTTGAGGTTGTAGGAACAAGCCGGGCACGCGCCCGCTATGTTGCGGCGCGTGGGTCGTACGACAAGCCAGTATGCAGGCATCATTCCCGCGAGGAGTAACAGTAGCCACATAGGGAAGACCACGGAGAAGCGCGACGCGCCCGTAGAGGTGCTGCGCCCATCGTAGAAGAAACCGAGTTCCCCGAGGGGACCGTAGGTTCGGATGGTCTCTGGTGGCCGGGCGGTTGTGTGATAGAAGGACAGGCCCGACGATTGAGGGTCGGCTCTCCACGACAGAACGATCCGCCCCCGGCTAGCCGTTACCGAGGCAAGGGAATGCGGCAGGGTGGCTGAGATGGCGTGCCGCACCCAGTAGCTTTGCACCCATAACACCGCAGTTGCCGCACACACAAGGAGTGATAGGACCAGGGCGAAGGTGACGCATTTTTGTCTCATGTAATAACCAGGGCTTGTGGTCAACCGGCGGCCGGGTGACCCGAGGCGGTTGGCTGCTGGCGGTCGGTACACCATTTCCGCCACATGCTCCGATACGCGGCTTCGACATCGCTCGCAAAGCGCGGAGCGTTCATTAAAGGCGATCGGCGCATGCGGTCCCTCAATGACGATCGAAGCAATTGGAGCGTAGGGAGATCGCGCGCCAATGCGGCTGCGATTTGGACATAATCACCGGTGCTTGAAGCGATCAAGTGCTCAAGCCCGACGTTTGACAGGATGCTGACGCCGCCTCGTGAGAGGGCGGTCTTCCCGGCCAGCGTGATGACGGGGACGCCCATCCAGAGCGCGTCGCAACTGGTTGTACCGCCGGGATAGGGGAATGGGTCGAGGGCGATGTCGATCTGATTGTATTGGGCGAAATAGGCGCCCAGGGATTGAGTGCCGATGAATCGCAGGCGGGCCGGGGAGATGCCGTGGGTGGTAAATTGATGTGCAATTCGATCGCGCTGGGAGCCTTCGAGACAGTGCAGGATCAAGTTGGATTCAGGGATCGTCGCAAGTAGCCGGGACCACGTGGCGATGACATCGACGTTGAGCTTGCTGGGGCTGTTGAGGCAGCCGAAGGTTACCGCGGCCGATGTGCCGGCCGGCAGTGGGCCGACAGGCGGCGCTTCGCTTGGCTCAGGGTAGCACCAGAAGCAGTGGGGGAGTTGGATGGATTTCTCGGAATAGTAATCCTCATTGGTGTTGGCGGGGGGATCGAGGTAGGGGTCCGTGAAGCGGTAGTCGATGGAGTCCAAGCCGGTCGTGCCGGGGTAGGCGAGATAAGTGACCTGAACGGGCGCGGGTTTGCGGGCGAAGGCGAGCAGCCGGTGATTGCCGACGTGCATCATGAGATCGACAAGGATATCGATCCGATCGGCCTGAACTTGGACGGCAAGTTGTTCATCGGACATGCCTAAAGTGGTTCGCCAAGTGTCGACGTGTTGGCGGAGCTGGTTGGAGACGGTGTCATCTTCGCGGGCAATGTCGCAGTAGCAGAAGACTTCGACCTGCGAGCGATCGTGTTGCGTGAGCAGCGGCAGCAGGAACCGGCCGACAGGATGATTGCCCAGGTTCGGCGCAACGTACCCGATGCGCAGCCGGCGATCGGGCGACGGGTCGTTCAAGTGTCTTGAAATGAGATTCGCCAGCGGACGGGCGTATCGTTCGTTCCAGTGCGCATGTGAATCGCGAAGGGCCGCGGGGTCTACATTCGGGTGAAAGTGTAAGGTGTAAAGGAGATTGGATTCGACGATCGGATCCTTTCTGAGTTCGAGCGCGTGTCTGAACGAGTTGATCGCTTCGTCGTGCTCACCTAAATCCTTAAGCACCAGGCCCAGGTTGGCGCGAAGCTCGAAGCAATCCAAGCCCAGGGCGAGCGCCTTGCGGTAATGAGCAAGAGATGCATCGAGTCGGCGAGCCTCGCGAAGCGAGCCACCCAAATTGTGGTGGGCCTCTGCGAAATCTGGATGGAACTCAAGGCATTTTTCGTAGGCATCGATCGCGTCGTGAAACCGCCTTTGCTCCTGGAGAGCGTTTCCCCGGTTGTACCACGCAGCTGCATAACCCGGCTGAATCTGTATCGCCTGGACAGCCGCAGCTTCGGATTCTTTGGCTTTGCCTGTCTGAAGCAGAGCATGCGAGAGGTTGCTGAATAGCTCTGACGCATCGGCACGCAGGGCGATAGCGCGTTGATAACAGGCAACTGCCTCCGCGTGCCGGCCCCGCGCTTGGAGCGTCAGGCCGAGGGTATTGAGCATCTGGGGTGTCGGGGGCTGGCGACTACATGACTGCTGATATTCAAAGATCGCTTCATCGAGATGACCGGTTTCGCGAAGGGCATTGGCGAGATTGGCATGGGCCTCGGCAACGTTCGGGCCCAGCGCAACCGCTTGGCGAAAAGCCGCAACGGCTTCTTCCTTCAACCCACTATTCGCAAGCCCAAACCCAAGGTTGCTGTGATACCCCGCAACCCCCGGCGACATCGCTATCGCCCGCCGAATCAACCCCACCCCCTCTTCCACCCGCCCAGTCTGCGACAACACCACCCCGAGCAATTGAATCGGGTTCGCATCCCCCGGCCGAAGCAACATCGCAGCCCAATACCCCGCCTCCGCCTCCGCCAATCGCCCTGCCTGATGATGCTGCACCGCCAGCCGGAATGCTTCCTCATACTTCTGTTGCGACATGGACAGGCTCAGAATCGGCGACCATCAAACGCACGCCACACGCTAAAGCAAGTATGATATGTCTAATCCCGCGCACAACAACGCCAGACAGATTCTCCATCCATCTTGAACACCCGACGCATCGCGCCGATTTGCCACCAAACCAAATCGCGCGGGGCTGAAAACTGTAAGATCGCACTCGCAAAACGCATTCTCGCGGTCAGGGCTTTTTGAAATGCTGTTGCAATCCCGTCGATCTCTTTGGCTGCTGCCGAACTGCTTTTTCAGGTGGGGCGGACATTCTTGTCTGCCTCGAGTCTGCGAGTGCGGGGATGTACTCATCCTCGCCGAGTGGACTCGGAGAGTGGCCCAACTGCAGCTTCGCAAATAGGGTTGCCCTGGCCCCAATGCCGGGCCTTGATTTTGGTGGGTCTGCATGAAATCGGGAGAAAAGTGGATGACGCCTTTGCAGCTTCACCACTGCGGCTTTCCGGACGTCACAGTCTAAGCGGCAGTCTCACCCATCACGGCGCGTAGGCCTTGCGCGATCATCTCGGCGCGCTTCAGGCCATGCTGCTTCGCGAACCTGTCGGCCCTTTTGAGCAGGTCTTTTTCCAGCGTGAGCGAAATGGGTTTGGAACCCTTCCCGATCCGCGGCCGGCCCATCTTCTTTTTGATTTTGCGCCAGAACGCTCTCTGCTCCGCGTTCAGCGGCTTGGACCGGGCGAGGCGCTGTTCCGGCGTCTCGGCCTCCAGTTCCGCGGCCAGCTTGGCACGCTGCGCGTCGGTCATGGCGTCGATCATCCGCCCGGTCAGCACGCGCTCCTCTGGCTTCTTCTTTTGCTTGCTCATGTTCGATCTCCTCGGGTTTATCGGCGTTCGCGGCGCAGGGTCACCGGCATCGCGTGGATCACGTAGAGCGTGCGGTGCCGGGCATTATTGAAATGCGATCAGAACAACATTGCAGGTGTTCTTTTCCGCACACCTTCCGCTCTTGCATTGTAAGGCAATCGATTGATTGACTTAAAACGCAATCGCGGTAGGATGTGGACAATGCCCGCGACGGTAACGATCACGCCCGCCGCGACGATCGAATTCGAATCGGTGCCGCTCGTCATTCGAAACAGGATCATTGGCGTTTTCGAGCGACTTGCCAAATGGCCGGCGGTAAGCGGGGCCAAGCCGCTCCGCGGTGATTTGCAGGGTAGTTATCGTATCCGCACCGGCGACTATCGAATCGTATTCACCGTATCACCGGACGGGCGAATCGTGACGGTCTGGAAAATCGGAAACCGCGGAACCGTTTATGATTGATCGTTTGACCCGACTAGTTGGCAGCCGGCAGGAGGCTCCATGCCACATGCGACGTTGAAAATGGGCGGAAAAACATTTGTCCTGGTCCCCGAGCGCGAATACCGCGGCATGATTGCCGCACGAGCGCCCATGCCCGATTTCCCGACGGCCAATGCCGAAGGGAATTTTCCCGCCGTCCAAACCGGCCGGGTGTCGGTGGCCCGCGAGATCATCCGTAGGCGTAACGCGGTCGGGCTGTCACAAAAATCGCTCGCCGCCGCCGCCGGGATTCGCGTCGAAACGCTGAATCGAATCGAAAAGGCCAGGGTCACCGCAGATACCGCGACCATCGCCAAGATCGACCGCGCGCTAAAGCGCGCCGAACGATAACCGTTCCCATGCACCGGCTGGACGTGACACAATTCCGGCGCTATTCTCCCGGTGGAATATGCCCGCAATTATTGAAACATATCCGGGTTTCGAAGAGCAGGTGCAGGATCTTGTGCAGCAGCACCGGAAGTCTAATAAACAGCGCCTGCGGCTTGCAGTCTATTTTGCTCCGCCGCGCCGGGCAAAACGCGATGTTTTTCTCTTCGAGGCGATCGATGGATTCGGTGGCGGTGCGGTTGATGCTGACAGGAAGCTTTTCGAATTCGGATATGGCTCGACCCCCGCTTTCCCACTCGCCCCAGGAACCAGCCTGCGGGTGGTTTTGACCAATCCAACTGAGCTCGCCGCGGCGGTGAAAGCTGACTGGAAAGGGATCGATGAGCTGCGCATGGCGCGCAAGGCGGGCAGCGCGATTGTGATTTACGCCGACGCGAAGGGAAAGAGACTCTGGGAAATGATTAAATGACCCTCCCGCAGGCGTGGATGCAGCAGGCGGAGTCTGAATTTCCGAACCGCACAGCGTATTGACAACGGTCTCGACGCCCGGACCAGGTGCCAGGCCATTTCAAAGTATCAACAGTGCGTCGAGAAGGCCGTCAAGGCCGTACTCGACAAATTGCATGCCGTAGGATTGATCCGTAATGGCTCGGATCGTAATCACAAAGTCGCCCGTTACGCGGCCGTCCTCGGCGGGTTTCCGGCCGCAAAAGATAGTCGCGATCTCCTGAACCAGCTTCGGCGGGTGTTTACCGAGCCGGTCGTCGAACAGATGAATCTGCTCGATTCACTGGTGCCTGAATATCCGGTTCGCGGAGCGACGGCGAGGCGTAACCACGAGTATCCATTCCAGAACACACCCGGCGATTGGAGGGCGCCGTCAGACGAGGACGCCTTCACCGCCGGCGAGATGAAGCGAGTGCGAAATTGCGCGGGTGTCTTGGTCCGTCGCCTCCGGCGAATCCTCGACGCCCTTGAGCTGGTTCATCCATAACGTACGACGCGGGAGCAATGCCGACGTCTCGGGCGTGGGAATGTCGCGGTTGTCCCGTTTTGCGCGGCCTGCTTCAAGCGGCGCTACGGGGAAGACGGTCCAGCGGCTGCATGTGGCGTTCGTGGGTAGTGGGTCAGTTTGAAATATCCTGATTTTCCTGCGGCACGGGTTTTGTGTTTAGATCTCCGCTCCGCACTCGGGGCATATACCGCTTGTGTTGCCGGTGAGGTTGTACTTGCAACGCCCGCAATACCGCGAATCGTTCTTAAGCGGATGGGACTTACACCAGTTGGAAATGGCGATGATGACGGGAAGGCCCACGATGAACATAAACCAGAGCATCGCGCCGAACGCGAGCCCTAGTTTATCAAACCATGAGCGGTGAAAATCCACTCGAACATTCTACCCGATCAGCCCCACCAGTTCCTCAAGTTCCCGCTCATGCTTGACCGTTCAAGGTGGTATAATCCGCCCATGCCAAAACCCAAGCGACCCCGTGACGTAAACCAGCTCGCCAAGATGATCGTGGACATCTCCACCGGCAACGCCCCGCCCGAACTGGAATCCAACAAGAACCCGGCGGCGGTCGCGCTGGGGAAAGGTGAAAAAGGTGACATCCAGAATTTCTACTCATATGCGATAATCGATGGATGTCACCTTTGATCCTCTCACCTTTGATCCTCCCGTTTGGGTTTAACTGTTTCTGGCAGAACAAATTAAACCACACCGAGGCCCGCCGCGCGTGGGTGTGGCTGGACAATCCGGGCTGGCGGCCTCGCGGCAGGCTACTTTTTAGAATGAGGGCGATGAGCCGAACTCGGATGCCTGCTCGTCCTCTTTTCGCCATCGATCTTTACGCCTTTATGACGTGCTTCTATCTGCAACTTGAGGATTGCGTTTGCCGTTGTTGGGCCGGGTCGCATTTTCCCACATTCCCACCGACTGACCGTTATCTTCGACACTCCCAGTTTCTGGCCGAATTCACGTTGAGTGAGTCCCATTCCTTCACGAAGGCTGACCATGAAGCCAGGCGTGAGCTTTTCCTGATTCGTAAAAACTGCACGCAGCCGATCCACCGCTCGCACAGCCGGTGGAAGCAGAAGCGGCTTCCCGGATCGATCCGGCTTTAGCCATGCGGCCCGCAAGGCGATGGCAAGCATGCCACCGTCTCCGAACGGCACGACGTAAGGTAGGTCCATGCCGGGCTGCCAGGATGTCAAGGTTGCAGTCGCCATGTCAATCCTCCCAATAGAGGGTGATGAACTCCGTCTCAGTCTCGTCTGTTTCCACAGCGCAAACTATTTCAATCTCGTCGCCGGTCGTTGCCTCACCGCTTATTATCCATTTAGGCCGGTTGTAGTCGTCCATTCCTTGCGAGCGAACTTCGCTTGGATCGTCAATCACTGCCTCCACGTCTGGCCAGAACAGTGATCGTTGCGCCATTCGTGATGAGAAGTGAACCGTCAGGGCGTAGCGATCCGATGCAAGACACTCACGAATCACGGAAAGGGTTCGGCGAGCCTCTGCTGTCACATCGCTGAGTATACGCTTCTGTAGGCGCATCGGCAAGCGCCCACTTGAACTTTTAGGTTCTTCGGGTTTAGTCTTATCCAGATCACCCGGCGCTTTTGAGTTGCCTCAGTTTCGGCTTCCATACGAGGGTCTACCGCGACGCCCCAACCAGCCGCTCAATTTCTTCAAACGTCGTCTTCGCCGCCTGGCGCCAGTTGTACTTGTCGATGACAAGCTGCCGCCCGGCGGCGCCCTGGCGTTTGACCCGTTCCCGGTCTTTGGCCAAACCGCGCAGGGTGTTGGCCAAAACTTCCGGGTCGTTACTCGGGACCAATAGGTCGAGCTGGTTGAGTTGCTCGAAGATTTCCCGCGCCTGGGGTTGTTCGGTGCTGACGACGGCCAATCCGCTGGCCATGTAATCGAATACTTTCAACGGTGAACTGAAGTCCGCGGGGCCGGGATGGTAGACGTTGAGGCCCACGTCCATCGCGGCCAGCCAGTGGGGGAGCTTGGCGTACTGTTCCGAGCCATAGTAGTTCAGGTTCGGCGGGGCATCGGCCATGCGCTGCATGCCGGGGCCGATGACGTGGAAGACGATTCGCTCACCCTCGCCCGCTCGATGAATCGACCACGCGGCGTCGCGGAGCAGATCAAAGTTGTGCCAGCCAAGGGCGGCGGTGCCGATCCAGACGACGTTGAGCCGGTCGCCGCGCTTTTGGACGCGCTTCACGGGTTCGACATCGGGGCGGAAGAGCTCTGGATCGGAGCCGTTGGGGACGACGATCGCGTTTTGGATGCCGAGCTTTTCTTTCACGTATTGCTGAATGGCCTGCGAAACGCAGACCGCCAGGTTCACGCCGGCGCCCAGGCGTTTGAGATTCGCGACGCACTCGGCGATCACATGCTCCGGCACGTTCTGCACGCGGCCATACTCCGGCACAGTATTGAATTCCCATACAACCAATGGGCTGCCGATCAATTTGCGGTAGGGGGGAAGGATGATCTTGTTGCCGATCGGCGGCTTCCACTCCACTCGATAGTAAATCACATCCGCGGAGCGGAAAAGTTTGAGCCGTGCGAGCTTACCGGTGGGGACGGGCTTGGTGAGCGGATGGGGATCGACGCCGTGCCAGAGGTGGATCTCGTGGCCGAGGGCGGAGGCGTTCTGGATGAACTGGCGCATGTGCGCTTGGCCGCCTTCGGCGCTGTGGTGTTCGTATTTGGCGTTGGCGTAAACTATGCGCATGCGCTTAAATTCGAATGACGAAATTCGAAATTCGAATCAAATCCGAAATTCGAAATTCGAATGACGAAACGGAGTGGGGCACCGTTTGGAAAGCTGAGTGAATTGACGGCGGGCGTTTCCCGGGGACAGGTCCTTCGCTTTGCTCAGGATGACAGGGTAGGGGGTCGGATGAGGTTTTCCGTTTCTTCATTCGGTCATTTGAAATTCGGATTTGATTCGCCTGGCCTGAGCTTGTCGAAGGGTCATTCGTCATTCGAATTTCGTCATTAAACAATCATCAAATCACATCGATCAGGCCACCCTCGACACATCCCACGTCCCATCTTCCAGGTACGTACAAGCGCCTTTCCACCACCCGCCTTCACGTTCTTTGCCGTACATGACGACTTCGAAGGGGCACACGCCTTCGATGACGTCGAACTGGCGGCCGCCGGCGTATTCCTTCAGGTTGACCATGAAGTTGTAGTTGCCCATGTATAGGCGAAGGTTTGGGATGTCGCAGACAAGCCGGTAGGTGCCCGGCTTGCGGCACATTTCGTATTGCGAATCCTGCGCCCAGAAGTACATGAAAGGCTCGCCCACCCGATTGCAGGCGTGTAACGCAACCCGCGCGCCTTCGATCGGGTGCGGCGTGTTGACCTCGATCATGATCTGCATCGGCTTGCCGTTCGATTGCACGTTGTGCGGCTCGCTGGTGCAAAGCTCGACGCGCGTGATCTTGGGCGATTCCGTCGAAGCCGGCGCGGTGTAGATCATGTCCGGCGAAGAGCCGCCGTCGTGAATATATTCGTTGATGATGTCGGCGGTCGGGCCGACAGAAACCACCCGGCCCTTTTTCATCAGTACGCAACGCTGCGTGAGCGTGGAAACGGCCTGCATATTGTGGCTGACGAACAGCACCGTGCGGCCCTGCCCCGATGCCACTTCCTGCATCTTGCCCAGGCATCGCTTTTGAAAGCGGGCATCGCCCACGGCCAGCACTTCGTCCACAATCAGGATCTCAGGCTCGAGATGCGCCGCGACCGCGAATGCCAGGCGCACGTACATGCCCGACGAGTATCGCTTCACCGGCGTATCAAGGAATTCTTCGATTTCCGAGAAGGCGACAATCTGATCGAACTTCTTGCGGATCTCAATCCGGCTCATTCCAAGGATTGAGCCGTTCAGGAAGATATTCTCGCGCCCCGTCAGCTCCGGATGAAAGCCCGTGCCCACTTCCAGCAACGAGGCGACGCGCCCGCGCAGAACCGCCCGGCCCTCGGTCGGCTCGGTGATCCGGCTCAGGAGTTTAAGCAGCGTGCTCTTGCCCGCGCCGTTGCGGCCGATCAGGCCAAACACTTCGCCGCGTTTGACTTCGAAGCTCACATCGCGGAGGGCCCAGAAGGCATCTTCCGAATCCTTTGACGGCCCCGCATGCTCGCGCAGGCGCTTGAACGGCGCCTTGACCGCGTGCGCGATGGCGTCGCGAAACGTCTGATTGTGGTCGATCTGGCGACCGAGGTAGTACGCCTTGCCGACCTTTTCGATACTGATGATTGGCTTGCTCATGTAATTGGCGCGCTCATGGAATTCGCTTGCTCATGCGATGTCGGCAAATCGCCGTTCGGTGCGGCGGAAGTAATAAAGGCCCAGGAAGAAAAACGCGGTCGTGACGATCACGGAACTGATAAAGAAAAGCGGGTTCCAGCCGGTGATGGAATCTGGCGCGCCCCCAAGAATGATCTTTCGCCAGCCGGTGATGATCCCGTACATGGGATTGAGGGCGAGCAGGATTTTGCCCTTGAATCCGATCGCCCCGAAGATCGTCGGCGGGAATGCGACAAAGCTGCCCCACATCCAAACCTGCCCAATAAATGGAATCAAAAATCTGAAATCGCGGTAAGTGATCGTCAACGCGGAGAACAGGTAAGCCGCTCCAAGCGAGCAGGCGATCGTGAGGACCAGCAGAAAGGGCATCAGCAAAATCCACGGCGAGGGCGGCACGTGGAACCACATCATCAGCACCGCGACGAAAACCAACGACACGGCAAAGTCGAACAACGCCCCGCCCACCACGGATGTGGGAACATACAGGCGCGGGAAATAAATCTTGGTCAGCAAATGCGTCTGGTTGAGCAGCGACATGCCGCCATTGTTGAGGCCGGTGGAAAGCAACTGCCAAGGGAGCATCGCCGCGAAAACGAACAGGGCGTAGGCGTTGCCCCAATCGCCCATGAACTGCTTGAAGTTCGCCACCCGGCCGAACAGGAGCGTGAACAGCACCATGTTAAACAGGGGCTGAAGCACGACCCACGCCACGCCCAGCACGGCCTGCTTGTAGCGGACCTTCACATCGCGCCAGATGAGGAAATAGAGCAGTTCACGAGCGCGAAATAGCTCTGTGAAGTCCACGGAGATCCAGCCCTTGCTTGGCGCAAGGACGGTTTCGATGCCCGATAACTC
>DAIRGS010000201.1:0-13114 GCA_036794395.1 Tepidisphaeraceae bacterium
TCGCGACTTAAACCCTGCCGAAGAAACGAGTGACTACTCGCGCTGTAGTGTTAAGTGGGTCGCGGCTGCTGATGTTCGCCAGGAAGCCGGCCCCGGTACAGGTGACCTACCTTGCATATTGCAGCACGACCGGCCTGGATACGATCGACTATCGAATCACCGACCCGTATCTCGATCCGCCGGATGATAATCAGAGAGGTTACTCGGAAAAGTCCGTCTGGCTGCCAAACAGCTACTGGTGCTATGAGCCATACATTCAGGCGCCTGCGGTGGGACCGCTGCCAGCGGCCCAGGCCGGGCACGTTACATTTGGGTGCCTCAACACGTTCAGCAAAGTCACCGCACCGACGCTCGTGACTTGGGCCGAACTCCTCCGCCAGGTTCCCGGGTCGCACCTGGTCCTTCACGCCAGCCGCGGCGACCACCGCCGGCGCTTGCTTGAACAGTTCGGCGCACAGGGCATCGATTCGGATCGGATCACGTTCGTGGGCAAGGTTCCGCTCGAGCAGTATCTGGAAATCTACAACCAGATTGATATCGGGCTGGACCCGTTTCCCTACGCCGGCGGGACCACCACCTGCGACGCGTTGTGGATGGGTGTGCCGGTGGTCAGCCTTGCCGGCCGAATCGCTGTCTCGCGCGGCGGATTGAGCATTCTTTCGAATGTCGGAATGCCGGAACTGGTTGCGCACGATCGCGACGAGTATTTGCGGATTGCCATCAAGTTAGCCGGGGATCTGGCCCGGCTGTCGGAAGTGCGATCGAATCTTCGGGACCGAATGCGGACGTCACCGCTTATGGATGGGCGGCGCTTTGCTGCTGATGTGGAAGCTGCCTACCGACAGATCTGGCGCGAAGCGTGCGATAGGCCGGTGTGCCGCGAAACGCATCACTGATAGTTGGGTCTTGGGAGGGGTCGACTCTTGACATTTGACAAACGCTCTTAAATATCAAATGTCAAGAGTCGACCCCAAATGACAATCTTTGATATCTGGAGGATAGTTTCCATTTCTGCCGGGCTTGCGACGACGGCGATGCGCCCGCAGCTTCAGGCAAACAGGCGACCTCCGGTCAACGGCTCCGGATTTGACTCCCATCAAAGACTCCCGACCCCTTTTACCGTCCCCGACCCCTTTGACCGTCCGACCCCTTTGACCGTCCCTTTGACCGTCTTTTGAATTGATGGCCGTTCCGCATTCCGGGCAGACGCCGCTGGCGTTGGCGGTGAGGTTGTAGCCGCACTTGGTACATCGCCCTACACGTGACATTACGATCCGTCGTCGCCAAGCCAGAAGGATCGTTATCACCGACGGCAATGCGAATAGCAGGACGAGCGGGAGGAAGGGGAAGTCAAGCGACCAATGGGTGCCTACGTGTGTAAGGTGATTGCTGCCGTCGGCCGATCTTGAACCCTTGAACCACGGGTAATGAGCGACTTGAAATCCGAGCAAGTCGAAAGACGGGCCGGAGGGGATCGCCGTTTGCCAATACAGGAATGCGGGAAGGTCGGCCTGTGGAGGGCTCACGCTGGGTGACGCGATGGTCCGGAAGATGTTCACTCGCAGGACGTGGTGCTGCTCCATGGAGAAAAAGAAGTTTCCTCTGCCGTGGTTCGGCCATGGAGGAACCGGCGCAATCCAGAGCACTGCCGTCAGCAGACATAACAGCAGTGCAAGGAAGGTGGCGAAGGTGTAGAGGCGGCGCACGCCGCGATTCTACCCGATGGGTCCGACGAGTGAATTGCGAAATCCGAATGACGAATGACCCTTCGACAAGCTGAGAGCAGGATAACCAGATTCGAAAGTCGAACGACGAAACGATGCGGGACGTTTGGGAGTGCTGTGAACGACCAGAGGATGGGAGGGGATTATGGCCTTCGTGCCGAATTTCACACGACCCCAATTGGGGTGGTGGTAACGTTTGAAATCTATCCGATTTTAATTGGCACGTCTTTTGAGCGGATGGCCGTCCCACATTCCGGGCAGACACCGCTCGTGTTGCCAGTCAGGTTGTAGGAACAGGAAGGGCAGCGGCCATTCGGCCGCCTAGATTTGTGGATATGCCGGAACATTGCCAATGCCGCTACCATGAAAGCAGCCGACGGCATCCATCTCGGCAGGAATATTTCTCGATCCAATCTGATGCCCGCCTCTTTATCGACAAGCTCTCTCCGCGTGTACCTGATCCCGTACCTGTCGTATGTTGTCGTCGTGCCAACATCCCACAATCCTCGCCTTTGGAATACCGGCCCCCAATTTGTTAAAAGCCGAAATTCCACCCCACCATCGAAAGCGTAACCAGACTGGATATAGTTGTACGGCGGGAATCGGAATTGGAAGCTGTCGCCCCCGAATCCACAAAGCCACCGTCGCCATGCACAGTATCAGTGACAGCAGAGATACGAGGGTGAACAGGCGGTGGCACACACCAGCATTCTACCCGATCAGGCCCACCAGTTCCTCAAGTTCCCATGCATGATCGCTAGGGCGAGCGGCCATCGCGGGCGTAATCCGTATGCTCTGGCGAACGCGGCAGAAGTTGTATTGCATGAAGTGAAGGGCCAAGTTGAAATCGCAGTTCTCGACCTTCTTTGCGAGGCGTTGGTGAGGCGGGTGAAGCACCGCACGGTCATTCGCCTCGTGAGGGCTCACTACCCGTACATCGGACGCACTGGTTAAAGAAAGGAGGGAACGAAGTAGACGGCCGCTGCGATACCCAATCCGTATGAGATGATGATGATGGAGAGGAAAGTCACCTTTGACAGGTTCTGAACGCGAAAATCTTTGTCTTCGCGAACGAAATAAACGACCACAGCGAACGTCGCGAGGTTTAGCGCGAGCGACATCAGCGGCCACCCTCCCCACATGGGCTCGTCATACGCCCCGTGCGCGCGTGGCTTAAGATAGCTCGCGATTACGGCAACTGACATGCCTGCAATAAACGCGAACAACGCAAAGGGCATACAGAGCAGCTTATAGATCATCGCTCTCGATCTTACCCGATCAGGCGCGCAGTTCCCTACGCTCCCCATACATGATCGGTGAGGCTGCTAAACTTTATCCGCCACCGCCATCCCATGCACTGGGTCCGAGGTTCTCCCGGGTGAAACGCATGTCGAGCTCGGTCATACATTCTTGAGCCGCGGTTATAATTGGCCAGCGACCGGTGGACCGGCAACAATCTTCGCATGCAACCGCCGCAATGTCCGAAGTGTCAGACGGCCATGGAAATGGGATTCATTTTGGACCGGGCCAACAATGGGGCGAATCAGGCGCGCTGGATCGCGGGGAAGCCGGAGCGGGGATTCTTTGGGTTGAAGATGGGGGGAAAGCGCTGGGCAGAAATCCAGACGTATCGCTGCACGGCGTGCGGGTTCCTGGAGTCTTACGCGAACGATCCGGTGTAGAGGGGCGGTCGGGTCGGGGGGAATCATGCGCGACGAATGTTCTGGGCATATAGAGTGACGTGGGTGCTCATGTACACATTGACGGTTCGCGTATTCCGCAACGGGTTCATCGCGGCGCGCTGAGGATCCGGGCCGGCGCTGAGTACAGCTCTGACCCGGCGTGGGGTGCGCTGGGGGAGTTGAGGTTGCCGGGGTCGGGATGGGTCATGGGGAGAGCGGAGACGGGGAGATGGGGGTTCCGCACTCGGGGCAGGTGCCGCTTTGGTTGCCTTTCAGGTTGTAGGAGCAAGTACGGCAGAAATCGGAATTGTCACGGCGGCGGAGCCAGGCGATGCACCAGGCGATGGGGCAGATGGTGGACAGGGCCAGGGGATAGAGGAGCGAGATGGCGAGGGTCCAGTAGGTGCCGCCGGGGAAATGGCCGGGCCAGGTGAAGTGGCGGAAGTGGAAGCCGGGGAAACGGGCGGAGATTTCGCGGGGCCGCGAGGCGGGAGGCGCGTTGCGGGCGGATATGGACATTGTGCCATTGAAGTAGGGTCGGGATTGGTTGAACAAGGCGATGGTGCCATCGGATGTGGCGAAGTTAATCTGCCCGGCAATATGGACAGGGCGATCCTGCCAATGCCTTCCGTTGCTGGCGATCCAGGCGACAAGCGTAATGAGCATCAGCAGTAGAGAGAGGGCGGATGCGAAGGGAAGGAGATGCTTTCGCACGCGTTGCATTGTAAGCGGGGATGGGGCGGATTGGTTAGCGTGGCTGATGATGGGGATGTGGTGACGCGCTGGGGACCCGGGCCGGCGCGGAGTACCGCTTTAGCCCGGCGTGGGGTGGGGTTGGATGAGTTGGGGGCGTTGGAGTTGGGACGGCGCTATGATGAGAGTGGAGACGAGGAGATGGGGGTTCCGCATTCGGAGCAGATGCCGGTGGTGTTGGACGTGAGGGAGTAGCCGCACGACTGGCATTGGTTGAGGATCGATCGGAGTTGGCAGCGGCGGATGCGGTAGAACGTGTAGCCCCATCTGATGGGAAGGATTGCTGTCAGCGGCCATGCTGGCCAGAGGGGGAGGGCGATCTCCTGGAAGCGCGGGTACCAGGGATGTTGATTGCGATAGGAAAAGCCCAGCCAGTGAAGGATTCCCCTGGGGGGCGGCGTGAATCCGGGCACATGTTCGATCATGTGATGCCAGAGGTTATCGGGTGGGTACGGGCGGGTGCCGGGTGATTGGGGATTCCATAATGCGCGGAGGATGTAGAGCTCGCCGCGGATGAGTCGCACTGTGATGACGCCATCGGCGGAGCCGCGGGACCAGTTGTGGCCAATGGAATAGCTGCGAAGGGAAAGTTCGCAGACGAACAGGAACAGCAGGAGCGAAGCCGCGGCGGCAAGCGTGAGCGGGCGGCTGGGCCAAATTCTTTTATAGGCTGGAGTGAACGGTGCGCGGGCGGTTCGCCGGCGCCGGATGTAGATCAATGGTAGGATGGCAAACAATGCGATCAGGAGGACATCGGGGACAATCAGCGTGGAATAATTGTCGCGCCAATAACGGGGATCATTTTGCGGCGGCAGAGTTCTGATTCCAGGGAAGAGATGGCCCGGCCAGGTGTATTGGGTGCCGGAGTAGAATCCGATGTCGAACAGGCCGTAGGCGCGGGTGGGTTCCTGATAGAGGGACAGGGCGGGTTCTTCGAAAAACTTGATGCGCCGGCGGCCCCAGGTCCATCCGCTGGCGAAGTCCCAGTAGGAGCGATGATCGAGGCAGAGCCGGCCATGGAATGAGCGAAGAACCCAGGCCGGGCCGCTGTTGGTGCCACGGGCGATGTGCTCCTGGACAAACCAACTCCTGATGAAGAGGGCGATCAAAAGCATGCAGAGAACGACAGAGAGGGTGGTTGCGAAAGTGAAAACGCGTCGGGGCACGTCGGAGATTTTACCTGATGTGATGGGGATTGGGTGGAGCGCTAATGTGACGGGGGATCTGGCGGCGCGTGGAGAACCCGGGCCGGCGCTGCGCTGAGTACAGCTTCGCTCTGACCCGGCGTGGGGTGGAGTTGGGTAATGAAAGGCTATTCTCAAGTATGTGAGTGGGGCATTGGGGCTCAATTCGGGAGTGCGAGGCACCGCCGAGCCAAGCTGACCTGAAGAAAAGCGCTCGGCGGGAGCCTCGTGCTCCCGGAGAAGTTGCAGTCGATTCCCGGACAGTGCGGGTGGAATTGCGATTTGCGCGGATGGGAGGACTTGCGGTCCGACCGCTAACCGATGCGGCGGGTGGATCGTAGAGATTCAAACGTGGGGATTGGGTTTCCGCATTCGGGGCAGATGCCGGTTTGGTTGGCGGTGAGGTTGTAGCCGCAGGTGGGGCATTGGTTGGATTGGAGGCGGTAGTAGTGTTTGCAGTATTTCCAATGGTGGCGGGCGGAAATGATGGCGCACAAGGTGCTGGTGGCCAACGTGGTGATCAGAGCGATGGATTGGAGTTGCGAGGGAGCGTCGAACGTGAGTATGCCGAGGGTGAAGCCGAGGAGGATGATCAGGCCGAGCCATGTGATGAAGCCGACGGCTAATGCGCTGCGGAGGGATTTGAGTGAGTTGGCGAAGGTCATGCCTGGCTCACTTCCATCAGTGCGCCGGTGCCGGGGCCGTAGCGCGCTGGGCGGCTAACTGGTCTCTAAAAGCTTGCTCTTTTTGTGAGACATACGCGCGATAGCCGGCGGGGTCGATGAAGGGGTTGGCGGATTTGTCTTTCTGGGATCGATCGTATTTCTCGATCATATTGTAGTAGGCGCCGTGCGCGCCCAGGAAGATATCGCATGGGAGACTGTTGAGGACTTTGAAGGTTTGGGCAAAGTCGTCGGCGATCTGTGGGTAGTCTTTGTTGTTGACGAGTTGGTAGCCGGGGTTGACGTTGGGGCTGCCGATCACGACGACGTTGTAGGTTTTGCCGGCGTCATGGACGGGCCAGGTCCATGTTGTGTTGCCGCGGGTGTGGCCGGGGGTGCGATGGGCGGTGAGTGTGACGTCGCCGAGGGTGACTTGTTCGCCATCGTTGAGAACGCGATCGACTTTGCAGGGGGGCCAGCGGGATTCGGTGTAGAGGTATTGGCCCTGGCCGCCGGTGGCGATGACGGAGTCGTCGCCGGTCATGACGTAGACGGCTGCGCCGGTGAGCGCCTTGAGGCGGGCGTGGCCGGCGACGTGATCGGAATGGGCGTGGCTCGCCAGGAGGATTTTGACATCCGTCATTTTGAAGCCGAGCGAGGTGACGGATTTGGCGATGAGGGGAACGGTGCGTTCGAAGCCGCTGTTGATGAGGATGTGGCCTTGCGGGGTGGTGATCAGGTACGTGGCGAGGTCTTTTGAGCCGACGTAGTAGACGTTGGCGATGATGCGATGGGCGGGGAATGGTTCGAACCAGATGGGGGGATCGCCGGCGGTGGGGGTGGTTGCGGTGGGGAGCGTGGTGGGACTGAGTTTGAGGAGGTCTTTGGGGGGCTGCTGGGCGAGGGCGATTGCTGTTGAGAGAAGGAGGATTGTGAGTGCGACAGACGGTTTGAATCTCGGCATGGATTGGCTCCTGATCGGATCTTTAAACACGAAGGCACGAAGACGCGAAGAAGAAAAGTGAGATTGGATGGGTTGCGAAGGGATTTATGGGCAATCGTTTTCTCCGGTGAATGAGTTGCGCGGGGGATTTTAACCACAGGGGGATCGCGGCGGAAGGTTGCTCAGAATGAGAGGAGCGATGAAAGGCAATCTCTCCTGGTCTTCATCTGCGGCCATCTGCGTCATCTGCGGTTCAAGTCTGGGCTGGGCATTTTCAACCGGACGTTATTGGCGATCGAACGTTCAGGTTGTTTAACACGACTCGAAGGAAACGAAGAATTTAGCCGCAGATGACGCAGAGGGCTGCAGATGGAAATGCGGGAATGGTAGTTGTCTTGCGGAAAGTCATTGGCGTGGGAGAGTAGCGGGAACAACGATCGTATCATTTGTACTCATTGCAGCGCGATCGATGATTTGCGGATCTTATGGGGAAATGGATGAAGGCAATTTTACGAGCATCGCTTCGAATCGCCTGTGTGGTGTGCGTGGGGGTTGTGCTCGTCTTGCTGGGGTTGCGGGCGTATTGCGGGGTTGGGGCGGTGGTGGGGATGGTGCCGTTGGGTGAGGAGCGGGGTGTGTTGCTGGCATCGAAGTATGGAGGGTATTGCGAGGTGATTTGGGTGGAGCGGTGGCCGGGGGCGCGGTGGGGCGTTTGGGCTGGGAGTGGGTGGCGGGATGTTGGGCCGTTCATGAGTTGGTGGAGGACTAACGGATTTTCGGTTTCGAAATTTCAGTATCGCCTTGGGACTGCGATGGTCCCGCGGGTATCGGCGGGTGGGGCGGTTGCGTATGAGCATGCGTACACGCGGGCGGAGCAGTTGGGGTATCCGCGGACGTTTGCGCGGCCGCCGGAGAGTGCAGTAATAGATGGGTGGTATTTTCAGTTTCCGCACGGGGCGGCGATTTGTGCAGTGGGGTTGTTGCCGGCGGGATGGTTGATCGTTTGGTTGAGGCGATCTCGCGGAACTGTGCGCGCCGCAAGACGCCGGCAAGCGGGGCTGTGTGCGGCGTGTGGATATGATTTGCGCGCGTCGGCGGGGGTATGCCCGGAATGTGGGCGCGAGGTGGAGGTTGTCGTTGCGCGGGATTGGCCGGGTTGGCTTCGTGGGGTTGAGCGCATTTCGCTTGGGTTGTTCGTTGCCACCGCGTTGCTCTGGGTGGCAAGCCATGTTTTTGATGTCGCCCGGCATCAGCACAAGCAGCAGGTGATCGGCAACATCGTCGCACTCCGTTGGAGCGAGTACGCGTTGCAACGTGGTGGGCTTTCGGGGAACTGGGTTTCTTCAACATTGCCCATTCGCCAGCCAGCCCCTGCCGCTTTTCTTGCAACAGTTGAGAAATACCGCGGCCCAGAGGGGGTGACCGAAACTTCATGGACGCGAACGCCTTTGAGTCGCCAACCGCGGCTGGGAGTTTTCGGCGAACTCTCGGCCGATGGTAGCCCGGGAAACAGACGCGTGTTGTTGGGCGTGCGACTGGCGACGCTATCGGTTCTGTTTGCGATCTTGCCCGCGTTGCGGCTATGGGTTGGCGGATGGCCGCCACTCAAGCGCGTTGGTGCCGCCAACAATTGTGCGAATGTCGAATCCGGCAGCGCGCAGCCGACCCGTGCGACTTGACGATCACGGTTGGGTGGTGGGAGAAGCCGCGGGGCGAAGGCGGATGAAGATGTCTCCCCTGTCGTGCGTGCCCTCGAAGTATCGATCGAGGTTGACCGTGGCATTTGAGCCCAGACTGTAAATAACACACTGCCCGGATCGGACGGCAAGCTTCATGGGTTTGCCGTCAAACGGGTCGGGGGGAATGGAATCGAGATACGTGGGAATGAGATCGTCTAACTTGGTGGGATAGGCGTGGTGATCGAGGCGGTAGCGGGTCGTGGCGATTGCGATGACCGACGCGGCATCGAGGCCTTCAACCAGGGGCGCATCCTGGAATGATTTAGTCACTGAAGAAGCCATTATGGATGTGAATGGACCGGCGATGGGGCGTGGCGATTCGAGATGGGCGATTTGATCCCGTGACTTGTAATAGGGTAGTGTGGCCAGTCGCTTGGCCTCGGCCATGAGCCGGCGGTAGCCGTTGATGTCGTCCATGAGGAGGAAGATTCGGTAGGTGGCCGGCATTGCGAATTGTTGATAGACGGCCGGGGGCACCATCTCTCCGCCGAGTGATTGAGCGCCGCAGAACTGGCTGAAAATTGTCAGGCCCATTGCTTCTTCGCCTTGAAGTGCACGGCGATGCGATCGGCCGAATGCGGCGGGGTCGGGGGGCTGGAGCACGGCCAGTTGATCGGGCCGCGTGACCGAAGGCAGAACGTCTTGAAGCGCGAAATTGGATTGGGCCTCCATCCCGACCGACAGGAGCCAGCCGATGAGCAACGGCTCGCGTCCGACGTTGCGCGCCAGGGCGAACATGGCGTTGACGTCGGACATTGCGCCGGCGACATCGCCGCTTGCGGACTGAGCGCGAGCGCGCATTCCCAGCAGGTTGGCCGCAGCGCGTGCGCGATCGAATTCAGGAAGGATCGATTCGATATCGAAGCGACCGGTGGCGTGTTCGAATCGGCAATCAGGCAGTACGGCCGCTTGCCTGAGGAGTGCCAGAGCCGGATCGTGCCGTTGAAGTATCGCCAGGATTCGGGGGTCGCGCGGATTGGGTTTATCCGCATTAAAGACTTCGGCGTCTTCGGGGCGTTCTCGTGTTTTGATCAGGTCGAACGCTTTCTCATAAAGCAGGGCGGCGTTTTGTGAATCGCTCAGGGCCGGTGGAGACGCATCGAGCAGCAAGGCACCGGCTTCAACCTGCATGGTCCCCGCCTGGGCGCGGACGGCCAGATCCATGTTCCAGAGGGTCATCGTCATCAAGGCCAGGACAACCACAAACGCCAGTGACAAACGGCCGGTGCCCCAGGTGGCGGCGTTTGGAAGAGAATCGGGGATCTTGCGTCGATTTGCCCGCCGCAGGATCACGATCGTGCCGGCCAGGAACGCTACGTCCAGTGCGAATGAATAGTAAAACCAGTTGTTCTCGAAATCATAACTGAATTTCAGGATGGCGGCTGCGCTGGTCAGGGTAGCCAGGCTTAACAGGGGGATGAGCACGAAAATCGTCAATAGAAGCCGGTATCGCCATTTGCGGGAAACGGCGGCGGAGAGAAAAGCGGTCCATGTGGCAATCCAGAGCAAGAGCATTGCCTCGATTTCAATCCAGAAAAGTGCGTAACTCATCGAAGGCCTCTCATTGTGTTGGATGGCGAAATAACTGGCGCTAGTGGGATGCGCGGACTCTGATTAGCCGTTAGCAGCGTGATTGAAATCCGGCGGGCATCGTCAGAGGAAAGCTCGGGAATAAGGGCCTGCACATTTTGCGTGGCGGCCGCGATGTCCAATTTATGTTGCACCGGCGTCCAGATTGGCGCGGTGACCGAGGCACTGATGATTGAGAGATTTGCGCCAATCATCAGCACCGCGGCCGCGGCAGCGGCAAAGCGCCACCGTGCCGTGCGTGCCTGTGCGGCGAGTTCCTCGGATACCGCGCGCATTATTTTTGCACGGTATCCGCTCGGCGGGACTGTGGCGCGCCGGCGAAGTCGCTGCTCGAGGTGCACCAATTCATCGGGGAGGGCTGGTTCGATCATTTCTTGTCCTCCAACGCGTGTCGAAGTTTTTCCAGTGCGTAGCGGTAGCGGCTGGCGGCGGTGTTCGGGCTGATGTTCAACACATGTGCGATCTGGGCGAAGGTGAGATCGCCATCGATCTTGAGTGCGATGACTTCGCGCTGTTCTGCCGGGAGCTGTGCAAGGGCCGTATCCAGTTCTTCACTTGATTCTGGAGGCCGTTTCGCGGGTTGCTGTGCTGCATTCTGCGCAATGTCTTGTTGATGGCGTTCGTATTTGCGATCTCGAATCAATCTTGCGGTCGCGGCATGCCTCAGTGCAGTGAACACATACGCGTCGATGTCCTCAACGGTCGTGAAGTCCGTTCGCGATCGGGTGAGGCCGACGAAAACATCCTGCACGACGTCTTCTGCGCGGTCCTGTCGCAGCAACATCGTGCGAGCGACGCGGAGCATTGCCGGGCCGAGACGATCGTAAAGCTCCGCGTACGCGTCGGCCCGGCCTTCGGCCAGATCGCGGGCGAAGGATCGTGCGTGCGGGGGTTCGGTCATTTTCAGTTCAGTAGATAAGTGAACGGCCAGACAAAAATTTGTCTAACCATTTTAGAATTCTTGTCACATTGGGGGGAATTGAAGCCGACGAAAGGCGGATTCCTGCCATCGAACCGGTGGCCGGGAAGTTTTTCTTATTTTTAGACTTGAAGTGGGTTGATCGACTTCGGCAAGTTTTCTATTTCAGTCCCATATATCGCGGGTTTGGGTGTGGGGTGTTTTATCCCGCGATGGCCTTTAGAAACCTGATTGCACCAGGAGAGAAAAATGATGTTGAATTCTCAGCGCCCGTTCCGCGCTCAAATTGTTCCCCTTCGCCGGCGTTCGCGTATCGCGGGCCGGCAGATTGCCGTGGCTGTGGGCTGGATGGCGCGAGAGGCTCAGGTGCACGGGTTGAAGGCATCGGTGCGGGTTCGTGCAATACTTGCAGAGTGTGCCGCCGCGGCAGTACCGCGGATCGGGTTTCGTCCGTCGCTGGAAATGCTTGAGAGCCGCACCCTTCTTTCGGCGGTCAGTTTTTCCAATGGGGTATTGACGCTGACGGGTGACGCGGGCGCGGCCAACAGCCTAACCGTCGATCTGCAATCCAATGGTGGATTCTGGGCGAACGCCGATGGCCACGTGCTTTCGACAAATCCCGGCGCCGTTTCGAAGATCAGCATTACCGGCGGATCGGGCGCGGATTGGATCTATATCAATTCCGGAATTTCCACGGCGGCGGTGATCAACACGCTGGGCGGCACCGATACGGTTCGTGGCGGCGGGGGCTACGACACCATCACCACGGGCGATGGCAACGATACGATTTACGCCTCAGGTACCATGACGCTCGGTAACGGCAATAATACTGTGTGGGCCGGTTCGGTCGGCGGTAGCTCGATCACCTCGGGCAATGGAAACAGTTTGCTGGTCGGCGGGCCGGGCAATGATGTGGTCTCGGCTGGTTCGGGCGCGAACACGATCATCGGCGGCTCGGGGAACGACGTCCTGAAGGGGGGAGCCAATTCGAATTTCCCAGACGCCGCGGCAGGTGAAAAAACCGTGACTAGCAGTGGCGGCACCGCAACGGGCAGCAGCGGAAGCACAACGCCGCCTCCGGTGACGACGCCAAGTTCTCCCTCCTCTTCTCAGACAGTGGGAGTGAATCTGAGTGGGGGAACACTCACCCTGACCGGCAGCGCGACCGCTGACAACAGCCTGACGGTTGATCTGCAATCCAACGGCGGATTCTGGGCAAATGCCAATGGAAAAATTCTTTCAACCAACCCAGGCAGCGTGTCGTCAATCAGTCTTGTCGGCGGATCAGGAGTTGACACCGTCTACATCAATCCTGGCATTAAGGTCGGCGCGGTCATCACTACCTTTAACGGCAACGACAGCATCCGTGGAGGCGGCGGATACGACACCATCTCCACCGGTGACGGAAACGATACGGTCTATGCCTCGGGCAACATTACGCTTGGCAATGGCAATAACACGGTTTGGGTGGGCGCGCTCGGAAGCTCGGTGACGGCAGGCAACGGCAACGATCTGCTCGTTGGCGGCCCGGCCAACGATGTGATTACTGCCGGTACGGGCAAGAGCACGTTGATTGGCGGATCCGGTTCCGACAAACTCACCGGTGGCGCTAACTCGACCTTCCCCGATGCCAGCTCGGCCGACACCATCGTGCACACAGGTGGATCAAGTTCGGGCTCAACTGGCTCGACAGGATCCACCGGATCCACGGGTTCGACCGGATCAACTGGCTCCACAGGTTCAAGCGGTTCGGGATCGTCGGGGTCAACGACACCGACTCCTCCACCCGCCACCGGCGGAAACGTGCAATCGAGTCCAGAGGACTCGACCATTTTCGGTTCCGCCCACGGCGACGGTCTGGCTCCCACGCCGGTGATTGTGCTCAGTGGCAACGGCGGACAGGTCGAGCACTCGATCT
>DAIRGS010000202.1:0-12838 GCA_036794395.1 Tepidisphaeraceae bacterium
CTGGAAGTCATTGGTCTAAACATGACTGCGCCTCTTCTCTACTCGACGTTAAAATCTCTTCGGCATTTCTCTTTGCATTTCCATTTCCTCCGTGTTCTCCGTGCCTTGTGGTGAATCCTCTGCGCCTTGGTCAATCATCTGCTATTCCTGCACCAGCGGAACTGATTCAATCGATTCGACATCCACGCCGCTCCGCAATACCCGCATCACATACCAGGGCATCCAGATTCCGCATCGCGCCACGACGGCCACTACCGTTCCCAGAACAATTCCCCGAAGCCCCCAGTGGAACCGAGTGACGAAAATGTAGCTACAGACAACATTCGTCACACCCGCAATCAAAACCGCCGCCGTGAACGGCCACACCTTTCCCACCGCCAGCAGAATCGATCGCCCAACCATGCTGCTCCCCCCAAGCGTTGTACAGATCAACAGCACCGGCAAGATCCGTTGCGTCTCGGGCATCGGATTCCCCAACCACAATCGAAAAATCCAGGGCGACGCTACCCACGCCAAAAGCGATGTACCCGCTAACAGCCCCAAGCTACTCAACGATCCCACCACATAATATCGCCGGACCGTCGCTGCATCCCCTTGCGCATGAGCCACCGCCGCCCGCGGTAGCATCACTGATGACAATCCACTGACCAGCAGCAACAACGCCCCGTCAATCTGAAGTGCCGGCGCGTAACTGGCGATATCGAGGGGCGACAGGAGATGATCGATCAGTATGTAGTCGGTCGGGGCGTACAAGTAGTCGGCGAGCTGCGCAAGCACCACGAGTAGTCCGTAGCCAAGCAATCGTTTTATGATTGCCGCGTTCCACAGTGCGGGCCGCGGCACGTGTACGTTTGTTTCGCGCGCCGCGCCGTTCAGGCGGAGCATGAAGGCGATGGTCCCGGATATTGCATACCACCATGCGGTGCCGAGCAACGCACCCTCGTTATGGCGCGAAGTGCAGATCAAGACGACGCCCGCAGTCCAAAGAACGTCACCGACGGCTACAAAGATGTTGTCTTTGACGATTCGCGATCGAACTTGAAGCACCGCGCCCGGAACGTCGCCCATCAGTCGGAGCAGCGTTCCAATGCCGATGAAGCATGTCACTTCGCCCAGATCGCCGAGATTGCTTGGCACATGGAACACATGTTCAAACTGGGAGGCGAAAACTACCGCGGCCGCCATGCCGATTGCAAAGAGGGTCAATGCAATTAGTAAGGCATTGGCGTAAATCGTCGATAAAGTGAGTTCAAATCGTTCGGGGGCAAAATATGAGAGTGTATGGTCGCTGCTCGATTGCGGCGTGTTGGGTGAGTGCGTGGGTGGCGCCTGCGACGCCTCATGAATCAGGGCCGGGGCGAGGCCCAAGGAAATGTAATTGAGCAGTCCAATCGTCCCCCGGATCAGCGCCAGCATAGCAAACGATGCCGGCCCCAGAAATCGAAATACCAGCGCTGAGGCGATGACCCAGCTTCCGATTTTCGCGGCGGTTGCGATATACGCGCTGAAAATATCCCGGCGAAGAGAGGCCGGTCGGGCTGCGCTCATGGCACCGTTGTCGGCAGGGTGGCGGCGTTGCCTGGGGGAGCCGACGCGGCTCCGTCTGGGTGCTTCGACTCCCAGTGCCACCACGCAATCCCTATCAGCAATAGAACGATCGCCAGCCACTGCCAGAAGTTCAGTTTCATCGGTGCCGGTCCTTTCCCAGAAGCCTCATGCCGCCGCGGCCATGGGCTGCGGATCGTGATTGATTATCGCATAATCCCGGGCATCCCGCGCCATGCAGCGCGTGATGGTCATGCCGGCCAGCATTGCCATGAATGCTGCCGCGAAGTTGATTCGGGTTGGGCCGGAGATGCCTGGATTCAGGTACAGGACCACAAAGAGCGCTACCCAGGTCGTGAAGAGCAGTTTGTCCCCACCCAGCGGCGCCCGGCCCGCTTCAATCCACTCGCGGGCTATTAGCACCGCCGGCACGGCCAGGAGCAGCAGATCGTAATCCATGTAATAAGGCATCAGCAGCGGCATCGCGGCGATGGTCGCGGCGATCAGCCGATCGGGGGATCGCGTTTCTATTATGCGCCAAAGGTAGGCCCACACGGCCACACTCAGCGTCGCCAGACCGATGGCCACAACGACTCCGGTCAGCACCTTGACCGCGATCCAATCCGCGCCGCCGAGGTGGCCTTGGATCAGCAACCGCCAGAACCCCCGGAGGGTCACTTGTCTTCCCCAGTTGTAAGCGGGACGGCTCTGAATTTCCTGAGTCGCGAAGGGCAGGCGATGCAGGTAAGCCGTGAGGGTGCCGGGCCACTTCGCGAGGGTCAGGAGCAGCAACGCGCCACCTGATATCCCGCAGCCAACCGCAACCCGCCAGCCGCGCGTTACGCAAAACATTCCAGCGATGACCAGCGCCAGTTGCGGCTTGTAAAACAGCAGCCCGCAGAGCATTCCTCCGAGTACCGTCCACCCCTTCCCGTCGGCGCGCCAGCACGCCACTACCCCACATACCAGCAGCAACGAAACGCACGTATTTTGCAAATGGCAGATCGATTGCCAGAACGGCATCGAGATCAGCAACCCAAGCGGCACCAGCCCCCAGACCCGCCAATCCACCCCGCGCGGCAACATGCCTACTAGCAGCGCGATGGCGCCTGCGACGCAGATCAGGTTAATTCCGAGCCAAACCGCGGCGGCGGTTCGGTAGGGGAGCGCCGAGAGGGGTGCGTAGGCGGCGGCGAAGAAGGGGGGATTAAGATAAGGCCCGCAGAACGGGAGCGGTTCGAGTTTCGCCTCGGCCACCACGCGCCGTTCGACTTGGGCAACCGCGGCTTCGTTGTAAACGTTAATCGCACGGCCCTCGCGCACGAGCGTTCCGGCGGCATAGGCGGGGACAAAATCTCCGCCGAGGCTCATCAGTTTGGATCCATCTCCGTTGCGCGCGGTTGCCAGCATGACGACAGCGGTCGCCACGACGAGGCCGAGCCCAGTTCCGCCGAGCCACAGGCGATGACGTAATGGATGGGGGTGCGGTCGGATCGGCAGTTGCATTCTCTGGATATCGGCGCAACCATTGTTCGGGCGTCGGCCTAAAGGGGTTACCGGACCCAACCCCTCCCACCGGCCCCGGGTCGGCGGGGTTCTGGCGGGGAAAAAGATGTTTCACCGCGGAGTCGCAGAGATCGCGGAGGAAACAGGGAAAAAAGGCAAAGTGAGGCCTGCGGGTTCTCCGAGTTTAGATGAAGACGCGTACCGCCACTAAATTCTCCGCGTGCTTTTCATCCTGGCGGCGAATCATCTGGATTGAACAAATTGAGGAATAAATCATGGCTTCAGGATCATCATCCAATCGCACCTCCGTGGACGTTTCGCTGCTGCTTATGCGAATGATCGCCGGCGCTATTTTTGCGGCACACGGCTCGCAAAAGCTTTTTGGCACATTCCATGGGCCGGGGCTGTCGGCGTGGATCGGGATGATGGGGGTGATCGGATACCCGGTGGCCATTGGGGAGTTCTTTGGAGGCATTGGTCTGTTCTTTGGGTTTCTGACGCGGTTCTCGGCGGCGTCGATTATTTTGATCATGCTGGGGGCGATCTCGATGGTTCATTTCAAGAACGGGTTCTTTCTGGAAAAGGGCGGGTTTGAATACCCCTTGGCGTTGATTGGGCTGTTGCTGCCGATTTTGATTGCGGGGCCGGGGAAGTATACGGTGGGGGTGAAATTGCCGGGGGCGCTTAGGTAATTGACAATTGACAATGGACAATTGACAGCGAGGAGATTCGTAGGGGCATGACTTGGGGCGAATGCGACGAAGGTGGGAAGTGTCGCAAAACGTCGCATTGATGTTCGTAAATGTGTCGCAAGATGATTGTTTTGAATTACTTATGATTTGAATTTAATGGTGAAAAAATGCGACACTGGGGTCGGGGAAATGCGGCAGATGTCGCATGAGGGCGGTTTTTGGGGCGGGAATGGGGGTGATTTGCGACGGTGTCGCATCAGTGTCGCGTGAATGTCGCATCGGGGTTGCACGGGTTTGGAGGGGAGCACCTCCGGGCGAACATCGATCGAAATCGCCCCGCGAGCGGGGCGGCTAACCGGACGAAGGAAGGGGCGGGGGGTTTATGGGGTTTTGAGAAATGTGTGGGGTTGAAATGTGTGGGTGAATTGACGGGGCGGAGTTTGTGCGGATAGTTGCTATTTATGAGTTACACGGTTCGAGTTGAGCGGGTTGTTAGCGGGCCTATTGCGGTGGTGCGGCGTCGGGTTGCGCAGCGGGAGTTGCCCAAGGTGATACCCGAGGCGTGTGGGTTGGTTTGGAACGCGGTGAAGGCGGCGGGGGTGACGGATGCCGGGCGGCATGTGGCGATTTACCGAGACTGCGGGGGCGGGCTGCTCGACATTGAAGTGGGGGTGGAAGTGGGCAGCGCGTTTGGCGGGCGGGACGAGGTGGTGGGCTCGATCACGCCCGCGGGCGAAGCGGCGACGGTGACGCATTTCGGACCCTACCAAAAACTCCGCGAAGCAAATGAGGCGATCCGGCAATGGTGCGCGGCGCAGGGGCGGATTCGTGCCGGGGTCAGCTGGGAGATCTATGGGCATTGGGTGGATGAGTGGAATAACGATCCGTCGAAGATTCGGACGGATGTGTTTTATTTGTTGAAGAATTAGAGCTGTGGTGACGCGCGCTTGGGGCAGATTCGTTTGCATTCGTAAGTGAATATTGGTGATTTTTTTTACATCCTACCTGGCGTCTTGCGCGAGGTTGGACGCGGGGATTTCGCGCCCCGCAAGCGGGACGGCTAACCGGACAAAGGAAGGGGCGGCGGGGTTTATGGTGTGGGGTCTTTTAGAAATGCGTGGAGGATCCTCGTAAGGCGGGCGGGGTTCTTGGTCTGGCATTCCCAGATGATGAGGACGCGCCAGCCTTGACGCTGGAGCCGGCGGCGGGTCTGGCGGTCGCGGGTGGCGTTGTGGCGCGGGCGCGGGACGACAGTCTACGGCGCAGGTTGGCGGGGTCGCGCTTCGGTGGCGTCGTGTGCCTCTTTGATCTTCGCTTTCAAGCGATCGGCCAGCAATTGGCTGTCTTTGAGCGCATTGACCATCTTTTCATAGTCGGCCCAGTATTCGCGCCAGAGTTCTGGACCGAGAATTTCTTCAAAGTTGACGGGTTGGACATCTTTCCAAGCTTCATAGGCTTTGAGGTGTTCGATGCGTTGCTCCAGGCCCGGCGTTCCTCGCTTTCGGGGGCACAAATCGGCATTGCCGTTCATCCAGGTCAGCCAGTTGGAGTTTCCCTTGGATTGATTGCATTTCCCGCAAGAAGGCACGAGGTTCGCGATTTCTGAAATGTATCCTGTCGGGCGGAGTCGCAAGACGAGCGGCCGAAGGTGATCCCATTCGGAAGAGGGATCGCCGCAGTAAACGCATCGGACATTGTCGGGCTCCATTCCGCGGATCTTTAGCGCCTGATCGATCTCATCGAGCGTCGGCGGAATAACGGGAATTAATGAGTTCACGAATGCGTTGGTGATGCTCGATTTCCTCGAAACCATCGTCTGGACCGATGGCATTCGAAACGCAGTAGCCAACAGCTTCGCCCGTTCGCCTTCGAGGCTCATGATCGCCCGCCCGCGCGCGTGAGCCGCCGTTTGGGCGTCGAGCGCCTCGGGGGCAGCGCGATCGTTTCACGTTCGCGGATTGCAGTAAATAGAAGACTGGCGACCTGGGTCGGGTCTCGATCGCACGCGGAGCAAAACCAGCCAAATTCAATGAGATCGAGCCTGCGCTCGCCGGATTCGACTTTGGCAACCCATGTGTGCGGGACCTTCAATTTCAGCGCTAGAGCGCGCTGCGACAGCCCGGCCTGGGTCCGGATCTCGTTCAACAACGAGCGAAGCAGGAGATGTTCGGGAGACCGCGTCGATTTCCGCATTGCCCCCATTTTCGGGACGTGCTATCATGCTGCCAAAATCGGTACAGAGGTGGCCATGGAACTCATGCTGACACTGAATCAACGGAATGCCCAGCTGCCGTTTGGGCGTTTGGTTAAAGAATGTGCGGAGAAGCCGAACGCGCAGATTGTGATATATTTGCTGGTGCTTGCCGCGATCGAACAGGTTTTAAATGGGGCGAAGCTGAAACGAGTCGAAGCGCGGGGATCAACCCCGAAGGAACTGATCACCGTGGGGGACTACGTGTTTGTCATCACACCCGCGGCAACTTCTGCAGGCGACGTGGAATTGTGTAAGGCCATGATCCGGCTCGGCAAGAGGGTCGTGTGGCTCGTGCAGAATGGCTGCGAGGAATCGGCTCTGAGGGGTCTGAGACGTAATCGTATTTCGCGACGAGTCGAAGTGAGAGAGATCGACTCATACCTCGCTCTTCGTACGCTTTTCACTTCGCTGGACAATGGGATCTCCACCGAGTCCGCCGCTTTGCGCATTTTGACCCGTTGCAACGAACTTCTGACGGCGCGAAATCTTCGCATGAAGATTTCCGTGACGTAGTAATGGCGGGGTGAGTTGCTATTGAGCACAAATCTGGCAGCGCAGCAACGCAATTGAGGAGGTCGGGGCACCGCGAGTCGATTAAAGCGATAGAAAGTGCGCATCTTAATCAGCGAAGTTCATACGACCACGTTGGCTTGCCACGTTGCTGTGATTGTCGTGTGGTAGCGACACGTTGCGGTGAGTTCCGCGGTCGGATTGCGCATTACGCGGGCCACCGGCTTGGTTTCGAGATTGCCCACAAGTACAAGCCAGTAGTCAATACGGCGCAAAAGGGCCTCGCTCCACTCCCGGTCGGTGAATAGAATCCCGCCACGCTTATGTTTCAAGCCTTTTACTTCGATGACTACGTTTGGGCGATCCTTTACGCCAAAGTCGTATCCCCCGGCGTGGGTCCGGTGATCCAGTAAGTGAGTTTCTTGCACATCCACGATTTCAGCCGAATTCTCCATGAAATATCGTTCGGCGAGGCCACCCGTGCGGAGTCGCTCTGCAACGTTATAAAGCTGCTTCGTCCTTGCAGGCTTACTGAGTGGCCGGACGACTTCTTGCAGGGCCTCGTCGTCGTGCCGAAGGATACGATCAACCATTTCAACGAGTGCACGGTCGCTCACTTCGCAAAGCTCTCCCATAACGCGTTGGCGATCTGGACGGGGCGGGCGCTTCCACCAGCCGCGGCGTGCATTCCCGTGAACTGGATCGAACTCGTCTCGAAGATTCTTCAGAGAAGTTGGAACGATCTTTAACAAGCCGCCGGCTTCGTCGAAAGCGTCCTTCCAAGTCTTGCAATTCCGTGCCGCAAGGTATTCGTGGTCAAGGCGGCTCATGGCATAACCAACTATCAACGCCGAGGTTTCTAACAAGCGCTTCGGGGATTCGGTCGGCATCGGGGGAATGGTACTTAAAGTCCGTGGACTTCGAAACGAGAAGCATGACACTGGGCCTTGATCACGTCCGTGTCGGGACTCGTCACCAGCAATGGAGAACAAATCAATGGCCGACCGTCACATCATCGTGGTGCGTGTTAAAGGAGGCGAGGTAACTGACGTCGATTTCTGCTCGTGTTGTCCAGGGGTAACCGTGCAGGTGCAAACGTACTTCAGTTCCGACGATGTTCTCGATGCAGGAGATGCGTTGCCGGCTCTATCGAGGGATGAGCGTGGGGCATACCGAACTGCCTACTACGAATCTGACGACGAGTGATTAGAGCGCGCCGCGATTGTTTGGCGCTTTGGGAGGCATTTGGTCCGAGAGATCTTCGGGGACGAGTATTGGATGAACGCGGATGGGACGGTGGAATCGACTTAATGGGGTGGGATTGAAATGGGGGATTTCAGATTTGAGAATTTGAGATTTCGGGTGAGTGGGGGCGCAGGGACGGCGTCCCTGGGCTTTGGGATATTTTAGAGTTTGAAGAGTGCTTTGGCGTTGTCGTGGAGGATTTTTTGGGGGATTTGGGGGGTGGGGGAGAGGCGTTGGAGGGTGTGGATGATGAGCCATCCGAGGCAGGTGGGGCCGCGGCCGATGGTGTCGTTGCAGTCGCTGCCGAAGAGGAGTTTGTTTTGGTGGCGGGTGAGGAAGTCGCGGGCGTTGTCTTCGTCGCGGTTGAAGAAGTTGAGGCCGGAGCCGGCGGAGGTGTCGGCGAACATGTTGGGGTAGTCGGAGAGGTAGCGGTCGGTGAGTCCGCCGGGCGCGACTTTGCCTTTGGGGTAGAGGGTTTTGGGGTCGCAGTTTTTATCCATATAGGCCCAGAAGGTCTGGGCGTGGCCGATGAAATTCACCTTGGGGTACTTCTCGAGGATCTTGTGGAAGTTTTCGATGTGGAGGTTGTAGGTTTCGTGCTGGAAGTGCATGAGGACCGGCACGCCGAACTCCTGGGCGACCTCGGCGACCATTTCGATGGGGGGAGAATCGCAGGGGACGGCGAATTTTTGTTCGCCGATGCCGATGCCGCCGAGCTTGAGGTAGCCGGTGAGGACTTCTTTCGCGCCGGGGACATCGGGGACCTGGTTGGAGTAGAAGCGGTATGCGTCGGGGTGTTGGGTGGCGAGATGAATGCAGGTATCGACGCCGCCGGCCTGGGCGTCGAGGCCGTTGGTTTTGCCATCGTGAGTGGAGGGGGTTTTCACGGGAGCGCCGGCGGGGAGGAGGAGGGTTTGGGTGACGCCCATGGCTTTCTGGTGGCGGAGGAGTTGGTCGTCGGTTCGGCCGGAGTAGTTGGTGTGCTGGTGGATGTCGATGATCGGGCCGGTCGGTTGGGTTTCCTGGGCATCGGCATCTGGGATGAATGAGGCGGCGAGGATCGCGGCGGAAGCGGAGAGGATGTCGCGGCGGGTGGGGGTGGATGGGTGGCGGGGCATGGTTGATATTACATCTTGGCGAGGGTGCGAGGACAAGGAAAGGGGGGATTCGAAGTGACGAGAATGGTGGGTATCCGGGGAAAGGCAATCAACGTCGCTTGGAAAGGAAGGCACCTGGCCTTCGCCCTCACCCCAGCCCTCTCCCGGGGGGAGAGGGGGCAAGAAGGCGCGATGACTTCGTGCGCTGCAAAACCTGGAACTCAATACATGAATGCTGGAATGACAATGAATACGAGCACAGAGGGCACAGAGGACACGGAGGGGAAGCGGTGGAGTCAGGTTGTATTCTCTGTGCCCTCTGTGTTCTCTGTGGGCTCTGTGTTTAGTTTGTTTAGTGGCGGGCGGACGAAGGGGGAAGTGGGGGCGGATTCGAGATCTGGGGTCAGGCGGCTTGCAGGTATTGATCGGCGTAGCGTTCGCGGATGTCGAGGAATTGTTGTTCGCAGGCGAGGAAGGCGTCGACGATTTCGGGGTCGAAGTGGGTGCCGCGTTCATCGATGATCATGGCTTTGGCGACATCGTGGGCGAAGGCGTTTTTGTAGACGCGTTTGGTGGTGAGTGCGTCGTAGACGTCGGCGACGGAAACGATGCGGCCGCACAGGGGAATGTCGCGGCCTTTGAGGCCGGCGGGGTAGCCGGTGCCGTCAAACCGCTCGTGATGGGTGGCGGCGATGTTCCGGGCCATGCGGAGGAAGCGCGCCTCGGGGTGCTGACGGAGGGCGGCGTCCAGGGTTTGCGCGCCCAGGGTTGTGTGGCTCTTCATGATCTCGAACTCGCGGTCGCTCAGGCGGCCGGGCTTGAGCAGGACGCAGTCGGGGATGGCGACCTTGCCGATGTCGTGGAGCGGGCTGGTTTGGAAGATCAGGCGGACGTAGCCGCTGTTGATCTCTTCGCCGAAGGTGCCGCGGGTAGCGAGGTATTGGGCGAGCAGGCGGGAGTAGTTGCAGACGCGCTCGAGATGAGCGCCGGTTTCGGGGTCGCGGGATTCTGCGAGCTTGGCGAGGGCGAAGATGGTTACATCGCGCGTTTCGAGCGACAGGATGCGCTCGCCGATCTGCACGCGGAGCAAAAGTTCGGGGGGGTTGAAGGGCTTGGGGATGAGGTCATCGGCTCCGGCGGAGAGGCCTTCGATCGTATCGTTGCTGCTGTTTCGGGCGGTGAGCAGGATGAGATAGATGTAGCCGCCCGCGTCGCTGTTGCGGATGCGGCGGCAGAGTTCCAGGCCATCCATCTCGGGCATGGTCCAGTCTGAGATGACCAGCCGGCAGGCTCCGCGGGCGACGATCTCCATCGCCTCGATCCCGTTGGAGGCGGTCTCGACTTCATAGCCGGCGCGCGTCAGGGCGTGACGGAGCATTTCGAGGGCGATCGGGTCGTCGTCGGCGATGAGGATCCGCATGGATCAGCCGCCTCCCGATGTTTGGCGCGGGTAGGCGAAATTGCTTCCACGGCCGAAATGTGTGATTTTTACTGCCTTCATCGCTCACCCGATCAACCCGCAACACATGGCACGGAGCGTGCCCGCCAGACACTCCGGCTACGCAATCGTCATCGGTCGGATAGCGGGGTGAATCAAGTGATGCGAGGGCGGGTTGTGGTGGGGGTGGCAAAAGCGGGGAGCCCTTACGTCCTTATCGGACGAGATGGCCGTGTGTGGTTCCGCGCCATTGCAGTAAGTGACACGGCTTTCCAAGCCGTGGACGGGGGAGCTGCGGGTCCGGCGCAGCGTGAGATGTGGGAAAACCGACTCGCCGGAATTGAGCATTTTCTGGGGGCAGATTCAGAAGGTTGTCCAACTGTCGAAACTTGGTTTTCCCTAATCGGACCCGTCGCTGATGGTCAAACCCCTCGATCATGGGCTGGAAGCCCCATGCCACGAAGCGCAGAATCGCGTGGTCATTGGGATTAGGCGTACGGGCTCTCAGCGTTTCTGGGCGACGGGCTGGGTTGTGGGGGGAGAAGTGCCTTGCAGAGTCATTTCAGATTTGAGCGAATCGAGCCGGGACTTTGCGAGCTTGACGGCGGCGGCGTTTTGTTGCTCGGTCTGGGCAAGCTTCCGAAGTTCGGCCGAGGTCGAATCGACTTCTTTTGTTTTTGTTTCGATGAGTTGTGGTAACGCCAGCGCCGCGGCTCGCTCCACTTCGAGGGTTTTCCCCGCTCTGGAAATGCTTTTCATCGCCAGATCGACTTCATTGGAATGGACGATCGTCGCGCGGTCGGCGTCATCCATGGCCATATTGATGCCGTCAAATCGTGCTTTCGCACTGGCTGCTTCGTCGACAAGTGCCTGATCGTACCGGGACCCGCGAGCCTCATCGGACAAGTGCTGAGCTGCTAGACCGAAATCGCGTGCGAATACAAGTATCCGATAATAAAGATGCCTCGCCTCCGAACGGCGCAATTCTGCAAGTTTGAGTTTGTCATTTTCGGCAACCAGCGCGTCTTCAAGTCCCCTGATCATCTTCGGTTCGTCCGTCGCATGCTGCTGTGCGGCTTTGAGTTCTGTTGACGCTCGATCTGCCGCGGCGCGCGCGGCTTTTGCAGCCAGGCTGATTTTTTCGAGAGCGGCCTGCTTCGATGCCAGATCGCTTCGAGCTTGTGCTGTGTCGAGCTTGAGCTTGAGCAATTTGGCCTCGGCGAGGCGCTTGGAGGCGAGATTGAATGCCGCCGCGTCTTTGTCGAACGCGGCCTGGGCTGCGGTGAGCTCCTGGTTGGCCGTGGCAATGCGCTCGCCCATGGCGGGGGGATTGGCGGTGATGTCGCCGACCGGCTTGGCGGTTTGCGCATCAAACACGCGGACGGAGCCGCTCCAATCGCCAGCAACGATGCGCTTGCCTTCACCATCAAACGTGGCGTGCAGGGCGATGTCGGGGAAGGCTGTGGTAGCGCCCAGGGCGGAGCCATCGGGCTTCCAGAGGCGAGCTACTTTGTCGCGGCCGCAGGTGACGAGCCGGCCGTCGTGGGTGAAAGAGATTGACGTGACGCCGGATGGATGGGCGTTCCATGTCTTGACGAGTTTGCCGGTGGGCATGTCCCACAGTTTGACGGACCCGTCTTCGCTTGCTGAAGCGAGGATGTTGGAATCATCTCGGAAGGACAGGGATGTGATGGCGGCCTTGTGGCCGGTGAGTGAATAGAACTCGTTAGCGCTTTGAGATTCCCAGACCCACAGCCCGCCCTGTCGATCGCCGCTGGCAAGCAGGACGCCATCGGGGCTGTAGGCGACGGCGGTTAGCCAGTCGGTGTGTTTCTTGAGGGCGTGGAGGAGCTGGCCGTCGGAAGTGGAATAGATCTTGAGGGTCTTGCCCGGCCCGCCCAGGGCGACGGTGGACTGATCGGGGGAGATGTCAGCCGCGATGACGGCGTCGAACTCATCGCCAACCTGGGTGATGCGATTGCCCGTCGCGACATCAAAGAGCACCGCGCGCCCGCTTTTTGCAGAAACGCCTCCGCCTACGAGCAGTGTGGTGCCGTTGCGACTGAAGCGCGTGACGTAAGGATCGCCATCGGGGAAAGGAAGGATGCCGAGCAGATCGAGCGTGGAGGTATTGTAGAGGAGGACTTGATGGCGTCCGCCCACGGCGACGAGCGGCGCCCAGGGACTGGCGGCGAGGCACATCAAAGCACCCGGACGTTTTGTGTAAACCACCGGCTCCAGCGATAGATCGCGCGGCATGGCGATGGGGCCGGCGGGGCGGGCGCTGGAAATTGTGGCAACCGCTAGATTCATCTTTGGCTTATTCGAAGCGACCGCTTTGCCGCCGGCATTCTCAAGCAATCCGCCGGCGATCCACTGCTTGAAAATATTGATGTCCTTGTCGGGAAGTTTGGCCTTGCCTTTGGGCATCTTGGGATCTTCGATCTGAGCGACGACTTTGTAGAGGAGGCTTGCATCGGGATCGTTTGCAGAGGCGATGGGTCCGCTGTCTCCGCCAGTGAGGGCGGATTGGTAGGTGCTTAGATCCAGG
>DAIRGS010000202.1:12848-13059 GCA_036794395.1 Tepidisphaeraceae bacterium
TCTTGTCGGGATTGTGACAGGAGGCGCATTCGTTGCGGAGGATGGGGAGGAGGTGGTCTTCGAAGGTGACTTTGTCGGCGGCGCGCGCGGAAGTTGCGAAGAGCATTGCCAGAACGAAAGCATAGATCTGCCCTGCCATCGCATCGATTCGAACGGCGCGTCTGGTCCCCTCTCCCTTCGGGAGAGGGTTAGGGTGAGGGCGGGTTTTAGT
>DAIRGS010000489.1:0-2783 GCA_036794395.1 Tepidisphaeraceae bacterium
GTCATTGGTCTAAACATGACTGCGCCTCTTCTCTACTCGACGATCATTCCTCTTCTTTCTTTCTCTGTGATTTCCTCTGTGCCCTCTGTGGTTAATAACTTTTTCAGAATTAGAAAAGCTTGAGCTGCCCGCCGGGCGCTCGGAATGATGATGTGTTCAATGAAGGCGATGGCTTATCCAGCCCGGCTTTTCTCCGAGCCAATCTGAATATGTCTCTGATCTGATCCGCGAACACTCCCGTTCCGCGCATGCGCGTATGAAATGTGGAGTTGTTGAGCTTTCCGTCCCGGAGGCTGCGGATACGGTCGAGGACTTTGTCCTTGCGATCGGGGTAGTGGCGCTCGAGCCAGTTTTCGAACATGGGGGCGACCGCGAACGGAAGACGGACGGGCGTGTAGCCGGCGAATTGTGCTCCCGCGCTGGCCGCGGCGTTTAAGATGCCGGGGATTTCGTGATCGGTGAGTCCGGGCACGATCGGCGCGAGCATCACGCCTACGGGAATCCCCGCCTTGGCCATCGCCTCGACTGCCGCGAGCCGCCGAGCCGGCGCGCTGGTGCGCGGCTCCATCCGGCTGCTCAGTTCCGCATCCAGCGTCGTCACTGACAAAATCACGATCACCGCCTGATGCTCATTGAGCCTGCGCATCACGTCGATGTCACGCGTGATCAGATGGTTCTTGGTGATCAGCCCAGCCGGGTTGCGAAACTCGGCCAGCACTTCCAGAATCTTCCGCGTAATCTCCAGCTTCCGCTCCACCGGCTGATAGCAATCCGTTACCCCGCTGATCGCCAACGTCCGCGGCTCCCATCGCGGCGACATAAACTCCGCCCGCAATAACTGCGGCGCATCGGGCTTCACAAAAATCTTGGTTTCAAAATCCAACCCCGCCGACAGGCCAAAGTATTCGTGCGTCGGCCGGGCGTAACAATAGATGCACCCGTGCGAGCATCCGCGGTATGGATTGATGCTGTGCGTGAAGCCCACGTCGGGGCTGTCATTCTGAACGATGATCGAACGGGCCGTGTCCTTGTAATAGACGGTCTGCGGCGCGGCCTGCCCCTCCTCATCAAGCAGATCCCCATCGGCCTCGAACGCGATCGGCTCAAAGCGATTCGGCGGATTGTCCGCTGCCCCGCGGCCTTTGATGGTCGGTAGAATCAGTGGGTTTTCATTCGTGTTCGTCACCCGAACTTTATATTAACATTCACGCGCGGTTCTAGATAGTGCGGGATCGCGTGCATCGCGAATTCGTGATAAGAATTCCCTCCGTTAGGGCTCGGGCGGTTGGTGCCCATCGTGTTCTTTCTGGCAACTGGAGAATCAAGTTGTTTTATCGACGCCGGCTTGGTCCTCTGGTGGTTGGGGTATTCATTCTCGGCATTGGTCTGAGCCTGCCGCGCAATCTGTTGGCCGGGCCAGCGACGATGCCGACCACCCAAAAGGCGCCCGATGAACAAGCGGTACAACAGGCGACGCCCGAATGGTACAGCGTCCACTTTCAGGCGACGACAACGCCCCAGGGGTATCCCGGGTTTCATGCGAAGTATTCCGGGGCCAACAGCCTGCCGTCGTCTGGCCAGATCCGCGATTCATACAGCTCCACCCTCTTTCTTGGCGTCCGGCTCTGGGACGGCGCTGAGGCATACGCTGACCCGGAGGTCTTTGGGGGCAAACCGATCGGCCAGGGATTTGGAGTCGCGGGCTTTCCCAATGGAGATTTGAATCGCGTTTCCACGTCGCATCCCACCCTCTACCTGGCGCGGGCCTTTATCCGGCAGACGATCGGCTTCGGTGGGCAGAAGCAGGACATTCCCGCGGACCAGAACCAGCTGGCGACGACCGTCGACATTTCGCGTTTGACGCTCACGCTTGGAAAATTCAGCGCCGCCGACATCTTCGATGGCAACGCATACGCACACGATCCGCGAACCCAGTTCTGGAACTGGCCGCTGTTTGATAATGGCGCATGGGACTACCCGGCAGACGTGCGCGGTTACACCCTTGGCGGCGCGCTGGAACTCAACCAATTGAACTGGGCTTTGCGCTACGGCATCTTCCTGGAACCCGACGTCGCCAGCGGCTCGCATTTTGACTACCACCTCGATAAGGTTTTCGGCCAGGCGGCCGAATATGAATCGCGCTACGAGATCGCCAAACACCCCGGCAAACTTCGGTTCCTTGCTTACTTGAACCGCGCCCACATGGGCAGCTACGCCGAGGCGGCTGATTTGCCCGTTCCTGATATCACGCGGACTCGCCGGTATTCGGTGAAGTATGGATTGGGCATCAATCTCGAGCAGCAGATTACCAACGACCTGGGCATGTTTGCCCGGCTCGGATGGAACGATGGAAAGCGGGAGGATTGGGCGTTTACCGAGATCGACCGGACCGCCTCGGCAGGGCTGAGTTTGAATGGGACCGCTTGGGGCCGGCCCGAGGACACGCTCGCGCTGGCGGGTGTGATTAACGGTTTATCCAGCAGCCATCGACGCTATCTGGCCGCCGGCGGAACGGGCTTCATTATCGGTGACGGGAAGTTGACCTACGACGCCGAAGAAATCGCCGAGACCTATTACTCGGCGAAATTCCTGAAATATTTCTACATGACGGCGGACCTGCAATTCATCAATCATCCCGCTTACAACCGCGATCGAGGGCCGGTGTTTGTTGCGGGGATTCGATTGCATTTTCAGATTTAAATGACCGTGCGCGAATCCGCGCCTTTTCGTGGCATGGGCTTCCTAGCCCATGGTCAAGGGGGATGATTCCCAGCGACGGGTTC